>JBDGUQ010000167.1:0-4807 GCA_042215785.1 Candidatus Aenigmatarchaeota archaeon | reverse complement strand
TAATGATTCATTGCCAAAAATGATCGGCAAATATTCTTCGAGTAGAATTAAAATCGGCAATCCGAAAAATAATTGTGAGGTAATGTCCAAGTCTATAGTTCAATTATCTAAAACTGTTGATAATGATTTGGAAAATTATGGAAAGGAGAACAGCAATGATCTCCAAACAGGATTTGCCAATTAATTTTATAAACAAAAGATAATAATTATGTATTGAATTATTGGGTGGATTAATGACTAAAGAAACCGAATTAGGCATGGAAGAAAATATTGAAGGTGCGTTATGCTATGTGTTAGGATGGTTAAGCGGCATCATTTTCTATTTCCTAGAAGAAGATAACAAATTTATTCGATTCCACGCAGTACAATCAATAATAACCTTTCTTGGAATTACAATATTGATATGGATAGTGGGCTTCATTGTTTCCATAATGTCAATGGTGATCCCATTCGCATTTATGCTTGGTGGTGTAACATGGTTAATTGGAATTCTAAGCGTCATTCTGTGGTTAGTTTTGATGTTGAAAGCTTACAAAGGAGAAAAATATAAATTACCTGTAGTGGGCGATATAGCAGATAAACACAGTTAAAATAATCCTTTGATCGAATTTTCTCAAGAAATACATAAATTAATAAGTTTTTAAAAGGTAATAAAATACAATGGAAGCTACAATAGTTATACCTGTTTGGAATGATATCCGAATAAAGGATTGTTTGGAAAGTATAGATGAAGATGTGGAAGTTGTTGTTTCTCTGGCTCCACCAACTCCGGGAATGAAAAGATTTCTAGAAAGGAAAGGAATTGAATATTGTGAAAGTTCAAAAGGCAACCTAGGCAAGGCTTACAATAAGGGAATTGAGGCCAGTTCTAAAGACAAAATCATACTCATGGATTCTGATTGTGTTTTCCAGAAAGACTGTATAAAAAAATTAATTTCCGGTTTAAAAGGTAACTTACTGTGTAAGGGCAAGATTGAGTTCAAACACACAAATTTCTTTGAGTCTCTAGTTGCGGGAGTTAGGAGCTTCCTTGAAAATGGAGAAAATGCATATTCACCACCGCTAGCACTCAAGAAAGGTTTGAAGAATGAGGTCGGTGGTTATATTTTTGACGAAAAAATAAAATGGGTTGAGGATGGGGAGTTGAACGCTAGATGTAAAAAATATAAAGTTGAAATAAACCATGATCCAGAAGCCAAGGTCTTACACGATTCTATCGGGCCCTTCAATTATCTTAAAAATACTTTCCGATATGGAAGGGGTCAAAGAAGGGGAGTACTAAAAGGGACGCTATATGGTGAAGAAAATATTAAAAGGGACATATTATCAAAGATTTCATCCCTTTTTTCTCCGGATTCCTTGAATCTTATAAAGGAGATTTCAAAAGAAAAAGGTATTTTTCCAATGTTTTATTTTTTAATATGGAAATTAACATTTATTTATGGTTATTATTACCAGGCATTAAGAGGTGACTAGAATGAAAGGTATTGTGTTATTATCGGGAGGGATGGATTCTACCCTTGCGGCAAAAATGGCTGACAGGAAAGTAGATGAACTATATACAATTTTCTTTGATTATGGACAAAATACCTTAGAAAGGGAAAAGGAGTGCTTCAAGAAGGTAAGTGATTGGTTGAATGTAGAGGAATCAAAAATAGTCAAGCTACCACAACTCAAGTCTCTTGGTAAAGTCCCACTATGCGAGGAAGGAGAAAATATAGGAATAAATGATGAAAAACAATATGTACCATTTAGAAATACTATTTTTCTAAGTCTAGGTATTGCATGGGGTGAAATAATAGATGCCGATAAGATTTACATTGGATCAAGGGGCGGTGATGCCATAACACCCGATAACAGTCAGGAATACATAAATGCAATGAATAAAGTAATCGAAGAGGGTTCAAGATCAAATATTCAAGTCGAAAGCCCGATCATAGGATTCAGAAAAAGTGATATAGTAAAGAAGGGGTTTGATTTGTCAGTACCTTTTGAACATACGTGGGCCTGTCTAAATAATAACTGGCAAGCTTGTGGAAACTGTGACAACTGCTACAAAAGATTCAAAGGTTTTAAAGAGGCCGGTTATGAAGACCCTATAGATTATAAGGAAATGCCATCAATAGGTAAAGAAGGTAATTAAATGACTCCAAAATTCAATAAGGACTTTTTCGGTAAGAAGTATGATGCAATTTCTTTACTTTCTGGTGGGATGGATTCAACTGTAGCCCTGATGAAATACATGAACGAAAGGAAAATAAGACCCAATAAAATATTGGCCTTGAATATTGACTATGGACAAAATCCAAGCGAAAAAGAAGAAGAAGCGGCCAAAAAGATCTCAGATTTTTTAGGAACAGACTTTCAACATATTGAATTACCTTTTTTCAAAGGATTTTCTATTCCATACATAAAGGGAGATCTCAAAGATGTGACAAGGAAGGAAATAGAAGAAATTATGAAGGGAGAAAAAGAACATGTCTTCCAAGAATGGATACCAGCCCGTAATGTGGTGCTAGTAAGTGTAGGATCAGCGTATTGTGGCTATCACAAAGCCCCCGAACTCGTTACAGGATTCAATGTGGAAGGAAAATTATCTCCTGCAGATAATACAGCCTCATTTAGCCAGTTAATTAGCAGAGCCATAGAAGAGGGAGTTTATGGATCCCCAAAACTTGTGACACCGCTCTCTGAACTAAAGGAAAACAAAGAAGACGTCGTAAAGGTAGGTATGAAACTAAATGTTCCATTTGAAATGACATGGAGCTGTTACAGAAACGGTAAAAATCCCTGCTTAAAATGCAAACCATGCATTCAGAGGGAAATAGCATTTGAAAGGGCCGAATACAGTGATCCTTTAATTAAATAAAGAAAATACCCAATCTATTTATATAAGAAGAATACAAAAGAAATTAGGTGGTTTTATGAGCAAAAAAGAAAAAAATATTTTGAATAAATTTGATTGGAATAAAAAACAGACACCATCTTTGAACAATTCAACTAGTTGTCTAGGTTGTGGAGGATAGACTCTACTGTACCTATACAGGGTGTAGGATCCAGTATGTGTAGTCCTGAGGAGGTTAAATGTTTCAATTGTGGAAAGTGGTTCCACAAGGAAAAAACAAATGCAGAGTTCTGTGAGGAATGTGAAGACTGGAAATGTCCCCATTGTGGGTACTGTATTTGTGATTTCGAACACGAAGAAACCAAATTCGCTGTACGGGCAATGATTGACACTTATGAAAATTTCTTGAATAACAAAAAATGAGTGGTTAATTTGGATTCATTTTTATTCTTGAATAAAGGAGATTCTAGTTCTTTATTAAAAAATTTAGAAGAAGGAAATAGACCTAACAATACATACTCCAATTCGGAAATATCTTTAATGACATCCAGCGAAATTATCACCAATGACAATAATTCTGTGCTCACTATAGTAGGTGACTTATACAATAATTACGGGAATATGACGGGGTTACTAAATAAATTAGAAGAAAATATTAATTCAATTAAGGAATTGGACGGTGACTTTATAGGGTTCCTCCATAACACCAAAACAGGAAAAAATGTGATATTTAGAGATAAAACTGGGACCTATCCCATATACTATTCCAAGAAGGATTCTCATCTCATGGTTGGAATAAAAATCAAGAATATCTTAAAGCATCCCGAAGTTAAAGGTAAAATCAATAGTCACTCTGTAAAACAGGATATAAAAAATGATAGTGTAAAATTACCCAACACCATATTAGAAGAAATTTACAGGGTAATGCCCGGTAACTGTTTGATAATCTCTAATGATGAGATCAACAAAAAAACTATATTTAATCACGAAAGAAGGATGGAAACATTTGATAGTGAAATAAGAAACAAACTATCAGAAGCTCTTAAAAAATCGATAAACAAACGTTTCGAAGGAAACACGGCACTATTGTATTCGGGTGGATTTGACTCAACAGTCCTGGCCGTAGAAATGAAAAAATTGAATAAACCAATTAAAACATATACCTTTGCTGATTCGGAAGGACATGTGGATGTAACCATGGCCAAAAAGACATCGGAAGAAGTGGGATTTGAAAATGAAATAAAGATCTATGAAGAAGAGGAAATAATAGATGGATTGCCAAAGGGTATTTTTAATTTCGAAGGAATGAAGCCAGTATTTAATCCTACATTCAATGAAATAAATGAGGAAAATTTAATCTCCGGACAGGGAGAATGTGTAAGTTTCTTAGCCAAAAAATTCTCATTTTCTGAGAAATTGAAAAACTTTAGATGTATTGACAAAATAGCCAGAGGTGTGGAAAAATCCATTCGATATCCATATCTATCCAAAGATCTGGTCGATTTATCCAAGAATATTAAGAAATACGAAGACCAAAATATTCTAAGAAAGATCTACGAAAAAGAAATTCCAGAACGAATTAATAAAAGAAGGAAATTTGGGGCCAACCAGGCATTTTCAAACTCCTTAGATAAGATGAAAGAAATGAGCAACAAAATGATTTCTGACGAATACAAAAAATCTCACGAGTATGGAAAAATAGTTAGAAGTAAATTTCAAATATTATTATTCGATGTTTTCAAAGAGATTTTTATAGAGAACAATTGTAAAATTCCAAAAAATTTTTTAATTAATGACCTGTATTGAAATATATGTATTATATTTTAGGCGTTAACGGTTGGGAGAGAAGTGGACACCATCCAGCAGCCGTCTTATTGAAAGCGGATTCAGTTAAGAACACATGTCAAATAAAGGCTGCTGTTGAAGAGGAAAGATTCATAAGAAAGAAATATGGTTTCGATG
>JBDGUQ010000159.1:0-4839 GCA_042215785.1 Candidatus Aenigmatarchaeota archaeon | reverse complement strand
AAAATTGGCTCTAAAGGCAAAGTTCAACACACGGGACTAGGTGAAAAATTACTCAAAAAGGCAGAAGAAATATCAAAGAAAGAAAATAAGAAAAAAATAGCAATTATATCCGGAGTTGGTGTTCGTGAATACTATAGAAAATTTGGTTATCATCTAGAAGGAGCCTATATGTGTAAAGATTTTAGTAATAGCTAACTAATTCCTCTACATATTTTTTGAAGTCCTTAAGCGAGCCTTCATTAACTATTGTAAAATCTGCAATAGCTATTGGTCCAGGGGTATGAAGGTTTTCTATTTGTGAATAGTCTCTATTTTTTGCTTCTTTTTTTGTAAGTTTCCTATCCTTTCTTTTTTTTAGCCTTTTATATCTTGTTCTCGGGGAAGAGTAAATCGCAAGTACTTGAAATTTATCACCGTATTTTTTTTTGAGAAGCTTATATTCCTCCCAAGAATACAAACTTTCTATAACTACGTTGCCTTTTTTCAATTTCTCGTCTATCTTTGGGAGACACTTCTTTGCCATTACTGCCATTCCTCCTTCTTCTCTCATCTTTTCTCTAATTTTTCTTTCATTTTCTTCATTTACTTCTAGGCCCTCTTTTTCCAATCTATCAAAAACAGGTTTGCCGAAGTAAACCCTAGAGAAACCGTTCTTTTCAAAGACTTTCACAGCTTCAGACTTCCCAGAAGCAGGCATTCCGACAACAGCTACTATTTGACTCATAAAAATCCTTTTTGGTGCGGGGGATGAGATTTTCGACATAGGTTCGAATTCGTGAAGCCAAAAGGTTTTCTCTTTCCCTAAAGGCTTTCTCACGAAGGACCTACGTCCACAGGATTTCTCATTTTCATAGCTTAAAAAAGCTCAACACTTAAGTAAAAAAACTTAAGTCCTGCACCTCTAGTCAAAGATTTCGGTTTTGATGAAACTTTTGTCCCGAAAAGTTTCTTGGCCACTTGGTTACCCCCGCATGGTATAGAATATATATCAGAATTCTATAAAAAGTTTTAATCTTGATAAAATAAAAAGAAAAAGAGTTGAAATAAAAAAGAAAAGGAGACCGATTTAAAGGTCTCTTGCTTGGATTGTTTTTCTTCCGTTTGCTTTGGCTCTCTTAGCTGCTTCCATAACTAGTTCCTGAACTTTTCCATCCAAAGCATCGTAGAAATCAGCGCTAACGTTGTGAGTTCCCTTTACTTTTTCTTTTACAGCATTTTTTACGATCAATGCCATTTTGTACACACCTCCACATATTAGGCACATAGGCCTTGTTGTATGATATTTATTGAGACCTCCAAATATAAAGGTTTCGATGGCTATTAGGGGGGTTTACATTTATATATTAGAAAAATTACAAATATTGTTTTAGAGCTCTTTTTTCTAACAATTTATTTAAATAATAACTGACTTAGAAGTATTATGAGAGTCCATAAAGGAAGGTTGTTGAACCATATTATTATCCTAGGTATTATAGCTATGTTCTATTTTGGTTATCTTGCTATCCCCACCCTACCAATAGGATACATTAACATCGGAGTACCCCTATCAAACATGTTACTTCTGATAGTTCTAACAGCCTTTTTTCTCTTTGACTGTACTATTTTTGGATTCCATTGGGCACCTTTAGTCACTTTTATAATTTCTACTTTGATTTTCCAGAACTTTGTTATAGGAATAGGACTCGCTCTTCTAGACTACATTCTACTAAGAATTTTTGGGAGATTTATTTATTGAAAAGAAAAATGGTGCTCCCACCGAGCAAGATGCCTCAATTCTATTGTTATTTTATCAAAAACATAAATTCATTATGCAGGTCTTTGTCTGGGGGCCAAATCATAATTAGTCCAGGGGAAGAAAGGTATATCTCCAAATGCCACCCTTCCATGAACAGGTCTTGGAGCCCTGGAATCCCAATCACTCCAATAGTTTCCGTTCCAGTTACTTCTCCAAGGAAGACTTAAAAGAGAATACCAAAAGTCGGCCTGCTCTTCATTTCCTATAAAATTATTAGAGGTAATTTTATTCGAAGGTGTATATAAATCAACACCTCTAACATTCCCAACAATATCGTTCTCTTTCAAAACATTGTCGGGTTTCATTACTAAAACACCTAAGTTTGAGTTTTCTATTTGATTGTTAGAAATTATATTATCGCGACTTTCTATTATTACACCGAGACTATTATTAACTATATCGTTCTTGTTGATTTTATTTTCGTTCCCCCTAATTCTAATCCCGCGGTAATTTTTATCTAGTTTAAACCCTTCTACTGTACATCTTCCTTTATATATTTCAATAGCTGTACTTAGATTATGAGGTTCTAGGCCAGTGCTGATAATAGGTATAGGCTCATTGTCTTTAATATCTTCAGTTCCCTTTAAGGTCAACATCTCTTTATTTAATTCCACAGGCTCGCAGTAATTCCCACCATAAACTTCTATAATATCTCCTTGGTCAGCAGCATCTATCGCTTCTCGAATGCTTGTAAACATGGCATCTCCTGGTTCATCATCCACTGTTATAATACCTAAACCTCCTTTAGAAGACATATTTTCTCCAAGTTCTCCGGGCGAATAACCAATGAGTCTGAATTTTGTTCCTGTTGGGCCATGTGGGCTGTGATAATAATTTATATGACCCATCCCCCTGAAGTTTGGGAGATAATTTTCATGTGGCAAATCTTTTTTATTTTTAATTTCACCCGATTCCAAATCCATGAACCATAATCCATAGGGCCATGGTGCATCGCCGTCTTGGTTGATAATAGTTAAATTACCTTTAAGAGGGCCGCGATTGGATTCTATTAAATCAAAATCACCGTCTGGATACTTTCCTTCAAATATTCTAAAAATATCTCCAGCACCAAAGACCAAACAACCGTCTTCAGGTGTTTGGTCCAAACCATCAATTCCTAAAAAATTGCCTAGATTTTCTTCTATTTCAAGATCTGATAAATTTGAATTTTCTCCTGGAGAATACCCAACCAACCCAAATTTTGCACCCCAGGAACCGTGGGGTGTATTGTAATTATCTATATATCCATATCCATTAAAATTTTGAAGATTAACCACTGGAGGTAGTTCTCCTTTGGTCTTAATTTCACCTGTCTCCAAATCCTTTATCCACAGAAAATGAGGCACAACATTACCATCATCACTATTACCGATACTTAGGTTGCCCTTTATATGACCAAATATTGGATCCCATCCAATATTATCTCCTCCAATTCCACAACAGTCTCCGGCACCATAAACTAGATAACCATCGTCTGGGACTTGGGAAACTTCAGAAACATTTTCAACTACTCCGGGAGTTTCTGTAAAATTTCCCCCGACTGAATTACAAACTGGTTCATTTGGCTCCACATCTCCATCTTCAGCGACTAAAGGAGAGGCCAAGGAAGCACCAACACCAAACAACAGTCCGCCTACAAACACGGCGCCTATTTTCCTACCCAAGGAATTCTTTTCAAAGTAACCGGGCTCTGGTTCATCCTCTTTGGTCAAACCAAAATTACCTTCAACTGTATTTCCATTTCCATCAGAGAATTTTATTTTCTTCATCTCCCAATCTATTGATTTCATTACATTGAATAGAATTTCACTATCTCCATACATAATCGGCCTATCACTCTCTGGGTCAAAGAGACTTCCATAGTTGTTCATTGTTCTTTTGTCATCCCACTTCCTTTCCATTATAGCCATTTCCTCTTCTGGAATTAATCCAGCATTCTCATAGGCATCCATCCATGAGAAATTGTTATCAACATAAATTTCTTCAGCTTCTTCTTCAGTTATCAATCCCTTTTCTACAGCCTTTCGGATATTTTGTTTTCCCTGAGAAAGAGCAAGAGCTACAGCATCTTTAACCACATCGTCTTCATCGTGTCCATAATCATTTTCTCTTAATAGATATTCAGTTGAGAGTATTATACCATCTACCAAATCAATAAAATCTTTCATTTAATTCACCTAGTAATATATAATCCTAAAAGGATTTAAATCTTAAATAGATGTCATTTAAATATCGGACAACTTTTAGACTTTGTTTTTCTGTTTTATTGGGTTTGCAGTCTGCTCTGTGTTGTTGGAAGGTTGTGGGAGTGGGAATTGTGGGGTGGAGTGTAGCGGGAGATTTGCATCTTAATTCTAAATCTCTTTGGTTTTGTATAGAAATAACTGGATAAAGCTGTTTTGTAGATGTTTGAGGGAAATGGGAGTGGAAATTGAGAAGTGGTGCTCCCACCGGGACAATCAGCAACATTTTCTCTTTTCACAGTGCGCTCCAAAGTTTTCTTTTGGGACGCCTAGATTTTCTTTTGTGAAAAGAAAATATCGGCTTTTGAACCCGGGTCTTCGGCTGTCTTCTCATCGCGAAGCTCAATTTTTTCGATGTGATAATCGAAAGGCCGACATCCAAAGCCAGTTGGTTGCACAAAAGTACACTCACTTTGTTCGTGCACTTCAACCTTTTGACCGGGCTAGACTATGGGAGCGTTTTCAAATCGACATATATGAAATATATGTCTCTTGTTGACTGAAAATCAAAGATTTTCAGGATCTTGAAACTGAAGTTTCAATACTTCGAACAAAGTTCGAAGATGGTGGGCCAGGGGAGATATGCACAGCACGAAGCACACCTGGTGTGCTTCTAACTACTGCTTTGAACTCCCGACCTCTGCCTCTCTTTAACCTTCTTTGGTACGAAACTTTAAAAAGGTTCTGTAAGGGCAGCGTCATACCGCTAGACTACCGGCCCATTTCTTGTCTTTATTTTTTGTTGGATTTTATATTTAAATAGATAAAAATTGAAATGGCGCTGGGAACGAGATCTTCTGA
>JBDGUQ010000094.1:0-4856 GCA_042215785.1 Candidatus Aenigmatarchaeota archaeon | reverse complement strand
ACATTAACCAACAATTTAGGAATAGAAACCGGATGGAGGATACTGAAAGGGACCCCAGATTTTTTCCAGGTAACAAAAAAATTCCATAATGCATTGCAAGGTGGTGAAATAAACCTGACCGAAATAAAGAAAGATATATACACGGAAGGAAACAGATGGAATTCTAAAATGAACCATCTAGGAGAGCACGATATGGTTTTCATTCATGATCCACAACCTCTTCCATTCATAGAATATAACGAAGAAGAAAAGGTCCAGCCTTGGGTTTGGAGGTGTCATATTGACTTATCCGAACCTAACAAAATAATATGGAATTACTTGGAAGAATATATAGAAAAATACGATGGTTCGATTTTTACAGCAGATAAATATGAGAAAGACCTAAAAATTCCACAACACACCATAATGCCGTCAATAAATCCATTATCGGTCAAAAACAAAGAATTATCAAACTCCACCATAAGCAAATATCTGCATAAATACAACATAGAAAGAAACAAACCTATAATAACCCAAATTTCTCGTTTTGATAAATGGAAAGATCAATTGGGGGTTATAGATGTATACAATCAAATAAACAAGGAAATGGACTGTAAACTAATATTAATGGGTGACATGGCATTTGATGATCCAGAAGCTCCAGAATACTATCAAAAAGTCGTGAAGAAAGCCGGTAAAGATGAGGATATACACATAATAACCCAAAGAAATGATCTCCTCGTAAACATTTTTCAAAGAGTTTCCGATGTAGTTTTACAGAAATCAGTAAGGGAAGGATTTGGACTGACTCTTTCAGAAGCCATGTGGAAGGAGACCCCTGTAATTGGAACTGATGTAGGAGGTATACCTTTACAAATAAAAGATGGGAAAACAGGATATTTGATAAACACAAAGGAAGAGTGTACAAAAAGGGTTCTCAAAATTTTAAACGATGGAGAATTGAAGAAAAAATTGGGCAGAAATGCAAAAGAACATGTAAGACAAAATTTTCTCATCACGAGACATGCGAAAGATTACCTAGATCTGATGGAAGAATATTTGGAATAATCAAATATCAATTCGTAAATCACTGGATGCTTTCTCTGGAGATATTTCATTTATATACAAACCGAATTCTTCCGAACCTCCAAAATTCTTTAATTTAGGTCTAATGATTACATGAAAATGAGAATATTTTTCAAGGGGAAATGAATAAAACAATAAATTATAGGAAAAATTGCCAAATAGATCGTTGTATTTGGATAGTAGTTTCTTCAATATTTTGGCCAAGTTCTTCTTCTCATCGTTATTTATTTCGTCCATCTCGGAAACATGTCTTTTTGGAAGTATCCAAGACTCGTAAGGCTGTGTGGGAGCGAAGGGAGATAACACAACAAATTTATCCGTTTCCAAAATTATCCTCTCTTGTCTATTCAATTCTTCTCGTAATATATCACAATAGGGACAACTTTTATTCTCGGTAAAGTATTTTTCAGAGCAATCCAGAATGGTTGAAATATGTTCGGGCACAACGGGAGAAGACACTATCTGCGAGTGGGAATGGCCTATGGATTCTCCAGCCCCCGGCCCCCTGTTCTTGAAAATAGAAACATATGAAATATCTTCCATGTCCACAAGATGTCTGTACCTTTCTGCCAAGATATTCAAATACGTCTCCAACTTATCTCTCCCTATCTGATAAAATTTTTTATCGTGTTCGGGTGTCTCCACAAGAATTTCGTGAGACCCAAAAGAATTATATTCAGAAAAAAGGTCACTATCTTCAACCATTTTCAAATTATCTTCTTCAAGAGCCGGAAATTTATTGGGTAAAAGTCTGAACTGCCAATTACCTTCCGGTACTTCCTTTATTATTTCCGGGACCAAATTTTCATTGCCCGGACAAAATGGACATTTTACATTCTTATAATCACGATCTATCCTATGACTATTGGGTCTTTTCTTTCTCTTGGGAGAAATCACAACATATCTATCCAAAATATAATCCTTTCTGATTTCCTTCATAATATTAACAATACATCTCTTCTTTAATTAATTTTTGATTATCTTCTCAATTTCATCTGTCTTCGATTCCATCAATTCTTCATTGTTGGCCTCCAAATTTAATCTGAGAAAGTCTTCGGTCCTTGAAGGCCTTAGGTTAAACCACCAGTCATCAAATTTTACTGTCAAACCATCGAGTTTGTATATTTCAGCCGCAGAGGAATATTTATCCTCTATTTCTTCCATCTTACTTTTTTTATCCTTCACTCTGTAATTCAATTCCTCAGTCTTCGCATATTTCTGTAACGGTTTTACCAGCTCAGATAATTTCTTACCGGTAGAAGATATCATTTTCAAAACGGACACAACAGTCAAAATGGGGGATTCCGAATAGAAAAAATCCCTGAAATAATAATGACCGGATACTTCACCCGCAAATCCGGCATCGACTTCCCTCATCTTATCTTTGATGAAGGAATGACCTACTCTAGTTTCTATCGCTTCACCGCCATTTTCTTCAACAACTTCGGGAATAATCTTACTCGATCTGGCATCATACAAAACTTTTTCTTTCCCTTCCTGCAACTTTTTCTTGGCTATTAAGGCAGTTATAATATCACCTTGTATAGATTCTCCTTTCTCATCAACAAAACCTATCCTATCACCATCACCATCCAGCATCACTCCAAATAATATATTATCCCATAGATGGCTTTCAGCCTCTGTCCTCTTCTTTAATTGACTCAAATTACTCTCAACAAGTGGATCTGCCTTATGGTTTGGAAATCTACAATCAACCTTAAAGTTAATGGGAACATACTTCATTCCTATCTTCTGTAGAAGTTTTCCGTATGTCAAACCAGCCATCCCATTGCTAGTGTCGACTACTATTTTTCCGTCCAGATCTATTTCTATATCTGAAAAGAAGTCCAAATAATCTTCCTGAACGTCTATTTTCGAGTAATTGGGTCTGACAAATTCGTATTTCTCCTTTCTTGACATTTCTTCTATATCGTTCAGACCGGAATCAGAACTTATGGGAAATCCATCTTCTCCAACGAACTTGAAACCATTGTAGCTTCCCACCAAATGAGAAGCAGTTATCATAACTCCACCGTCAACATCCAAACTATTGGCCGCAAAATAAAACATGGGTGTAGTGGAAAGTCCCATATCCAAAACTTCTTTGTCCCCACTGTATAAACCAGATATCAGTGAGTTCTTAATTTTATCAGAAGATTTTCTGGCATCCCTACCTACAACCACTTTATCTCCATTCAGAAAATTTGCGAAGGCGGAACCAATTTTGAAAGCAGTCTTTTCGCCCAACTCTTCAGGATATCGGCCACGGACATCATAAAAACGGAAAATAGTCATAATTTAATAATTCGAGAGGTCACATAAAAAATTATCTATAATCGAAATGTGATTCCAACAAACATTCTATGTCCAAAGTCCCATTCTCTTCCCAATTTCTCCTCGCAAAAGGACCCGAAGACTGATTCAATTCCTTTATCCTCTGGTCAACTTCATTCTTTACATTGCTTTTCAATAAGTTCTCATTCGAATCGATAATTACTTCCAATGTTCCAGTGTCCAAATACCTCGGATCTAAATTTTCCAACTCTACATCCACAGACCTGAAACCTTCCGAAAATTTCGATTTCATTCCAAAATATTTTTTAATATCATTTCTAGCCTTTTCCAAAGAATCACTTATAGGTAACTTGTCCCCCAATTTTTCTGCATAATCACTAAAATCTATTGGTATCTGACAGAAATACAAATCTGACTCCAGTTCTTCCATCTTTATATCGTAATCCTTTTTTTCTACATTCAACATAATGAAACATTATAGACAAAGATTTAAATATTTTGTCACTATTTAATAACTAATAATTACAGAAGAAAGAAATTTCTATAAACTACAATAAGAACAGCCAAGATTAGGAGCAGTAAAATCCAAGTAGACATCGCTTTCTTTACCATATCTTTTGCTTTTTCTTTCTCCCACCAACCCGTGGGATTTATCTCCTGAACTATAAAAGTCGTTACACCTGAAAGATTTATGCTTACCATATTAACAGAGAAGAGTATAAACGAACCCATCGAAAGCATTAGGTAACCGTCACCTATCAAAAGACCTGTTGTAACCAAAGGGGGTAATAACGCCACAGCTATCATAACACCTACTATGGTCTGAGAAACGCCCTTGGTAACTGAGAGTGAACCGGCTATACCTGAAGACAAAGCAAGTAGTATGTAGAGAAGAGTTATATTGGTTCTGGAAACTATCTGAGATGCTGTGGGATCAACCGTGAAATAAGCCCCAAATATAATACCTATCAATATGGGAACAGTAAAACCCAATATTTCACCTTTAATGGCTCTTTTGAATAGGTCTATATCGGCCAGAGTCGTGGCAAGAGAAAGAGCCATGCTAGGATGTAACAAAGGAGCTATTACCATAGAACCCACTATTACGGGAATGTCATTGTAAAGAACACCGATAGAAGCAACGATAGAAGCCAAAATTACCATAACCAGATATGTTTTAGAGACTTTCGAAGATTCATAGACTTTTTGATAAATTTCCTCTATGCCTACCCTATCCTTTTCTTCACGTTTCTCCTCCGAAACTTCTTCAACCTCCTCTCGTGGAAGAGAGGCTTCAACAGGTAATATCAATATACTGTAGTCTTCCGTTCCTGAATATTCGTTTTCAAGAATTTCAACTGCTTTATCCACTTTATCCGCGGGAAGAACGACCTCTGTGGTTACCTTACCATCGTTCTTTTCCACTCTTAAATCCACATTAGGAATCTCTTCTAGAAGATCCTCAACATTCTTGCCCATATCTGCATGATGTATCT
>JBDGUQ010000041.1:0-4872 GCA_042215785.1 Candidatus Aenigmatarchaeota archaeon | reverse complement strand
CCGGGATATTGTGGGGTTTCGTCTAGATTTTCCCTGATAACATTCGTTGCCCTGTCTATATTTTCCTCCGTCATCTTTCCCTCAAGCTTCACGAACATCGTGGTTGCGGTGAAGTCTCTATTGGTAAAGGAAGCATCAATCATATTTAAGCGCTGCTTCACCTGCTCCTTTGACTCGGGAACCTCGTCAAAGAGAGAACTCATGGAATTTACGGAGGAAACAATTCCCTCATTTTCCAGCTGTTCCGTGAGGAATTTTACTGTCCGTATAACCCTTGGATCCCTTATATCCGTTACATATCCCTCCTGAACGGGTTTATCGTTGGTTTCCATCAATATTATAATAGAATTTATATTTCCAAACTGCGTTTCAACCTTCTCCCTGGCCTGTATGGGCTCAATATTATCGGGTAAGGAATCCTGGAAATCGGTCATCAGTTTTATGTTGGGAATACCGAGGGCCAGTACAACTGTTAACACTATTCCAATCAATAGTATAGCCTTGGTGTGCTTAAGTTGAATTTCGGCCAGTTTTTCCAGGGGATTGAACATATTATTGAATTTTTACACACACATTTAAATATCTGACTGAACATTCAGTCAGTATGGAATGTGAAGACTCTAAGAAAGGTATAATGGAAGCCACCTATAAGGCACTATGCAAACATGGCTATGCAGATCTTTCTATCGAAAAGATATCTCGGGAATGTGATAAGGGGAAATCCTTAATATATTACCATTTCGATAGTAAGCGGGATCTGATGCAATCCTTCCTCGAATATCTCATAGATGAGGTGGAGAGGATAATAGATGAGATGAAAGATTATAATAGGGAAGAGCAGTTGGACCGTTTATTGGACGCGGGACTGGCGGTGGACGATGAGATGTGGAATTTCAGGAAGGCACTATTTGAGATACGTTCCCAGGCTCCCTACAGGGAAGGCTTTGCAGAGAAGCTGGGTAGGATAGAGGGCCTGATGGAGAGGCATCTATGTGAAATTCTCAGGGATATGGAAATTGACGGGCCGGATAGGAAGGCCCGGGTCCTCATTTCGGCAATGGAAGGAACCGTAAGCAGAAGACTATCTTCCGGCAACAGGAAGGACATAGGAAAGGAGAAGGACCTATTGAAAGAAGTCGTTATTAATGGAAGTTAATTGAGCTATTTCTTCATTATTATATGTTAAATAAATTGAAGTGTCCTCAAAAACTGTTTAAGATATTAAAGATTCTTCCTCCAAAGTATAATTTGATAATATGGATTTTAGGGAGATATTTGAAAATCTGCCCCATAACTTTATAGATAGTTCCCGGAATATGCGTGAAAGTTATAAACAATGGTTGAACTGCAAACATTCGGTGGAAGCCAATGGTTCCGGGGAAATGGTATATGAACTCAAGAATTGGGGACTTTCGGAGGTCTATGGCTGCCAACATCCTGAAATTGTGAAATCCGATGACTTCAAAACAGAAGAACTTTCTGATGGTGGAGTAATTGCAGTATTTAAGGAATTCTTGATACCTGGAGAATTGGACAGGGAATATGCAGACCAGCTTCTAAGGAAGCGTAATGAAAGGTTGGAGATTTGCAAGAACTGTGATCACTATGAAAGAATGGAAGATTATCGACATAATTAATCCGAGATAGATATCTTCAATGAGATTACCCATTCAATTTCTTGAAAAAGTATTTTTCATCATCACTTATCTCAAAGCCCATTCTCTTAGCGGTCACGTCATATCTCATCTTCAACCTATCCTTCGAGATCTTCCCAAGATATTTATTATGTTTGGCCGGCTGTATCCTGGCCTCCCTAAATCCATGCTCTTCCGCACAGTCTGTTGCTATCTTTACAAGCATCCTTTCCCACTGTATCGGCCTTAATTCCTCCTGTTTATCCTTAACTCCCTGAAGCTGTCTGATTTCCATTATCCTTTCCTTCATATCAACATCAAAACCACAGAGAGCAAGGGGTTCATCACCAATCAATCCCATTCCATATTCGGTATCCAATCCCGTATTTCCAGCAAGATATCTCCGCTCTCCCTCACCAAGCGTCTTTTCCTCATCCGGAATTCTTCTAACCAATCCCGGCCTTACGAGACCGCCATTTATAAACTTATATATACTATAATCGGTTCTTTCCTCATCGCTATCTGATTGAAATTCCCTCGCATAATCTTCAATATTTATATTTTCTTCATCGAGAAAGCTCTCCCTGAAGTCCCATAGCCTCTCTATATCCTCATGCAGCCGGAGATTTTTGATCTTCTCCTGAAACTGAGGGGACTTCTCGCCAATTCTCATCCAAATATCATGGGGTAGATCCTGAAGGGAGGCCAGAGTTTCTATAGTTTCTTCCTTCAAACCTCCCCCGACCCGATATTCTCGAGGAAAATTACACTCACTCCGTCTCATATTATCACAATAGAAATTGTTGCGAAAATCTTAAATAGATCGAAATTTCCCCGATCTTCGGGTGGTGAGTTTTAGAAAATCTCACTGTATTTCCTCAAAAGAAACCCTTTCATCAATAGCGCCTGCGGGCAATTGGATGGTTACTTCTCCATCTTCTTCAGGAAATCCCAACCACCTTCTGTTGCCTCCGGATCCACGGGAATTCTCTCTGCCTTGCTGTTATATTGTTCCATTTCTTTCCTTGCGCGTGGATGTGCCGGCAGGCCGCTTGATTCGAATTTCCCACATCCTACCAGATTCCAGGCGGCATCATTTCCTTCCTTTCTCATATTTTTTACAATGTCCCAGTGAGCTACCCGTGCATATTTATCTTCATCTGTAACCTCGCCACATCCCATTATGGGCATTCCCTGCACAGAAGATTGAACTAAGTTATCGCAATAGTGGCATACACAGCATAATTCACGGTGAACATCCATATAGCTGGGTTGAAAATTTTCCTCTTCGCTCATATGAAAGCTATATATCCCAAAGAATTTAAGTTTGGAAATGATTTTACGGCTTCTCTGACTATGAGAAGGAATCCGATCCCAAGGAAAATTAATTATAGCTAATCACTTAATTCTGTATATTTCTTGGAAGTTCCCTTTGCTTTCTTGGGGGGGTATTTCTTTCTGTTCTCCTTAATCTTCTCTTTTATAATTTTTACAATATCTACATCAAGTTCGTCGGCCATCATAAAAGAGAAATTAAAAATATCTGCTAATTCATTCTTTACTTCCTGAAATTTTTCCCCATCTTTTAATTTCTCTCTGGCTTCATCGTTATCTTCCCAGATAAAATGCTCCATTAATTCCGATGCTTCAACACTTATAGACATGGATCCCAGTCTCTCTCATCCCGAAAATTCTTCAATTTCTCTTTTATCTCGCTAAAAGTAGTTTCATTCTCCATAATATTCTATATCTTTGCACAACCTTTTAAAAATATTTCCTAAGAATAGGCATGATCATACAGAATCTTTTCCCGTCTGGAGAAATCAATTAGAAGAAACCTGGATAGCTGATCCAAACTTATCCACACTTTTTTGTAAATCCTTCTCAAGATTATCTAACTTTTCATAAATACCATCGTATGAATCTTCTAATGATTCAATCAACGTATTTTTGTCCTCAGTTATACTTCTCTTTATATTACTAAATTCTTCAAGTTTTCTATCGATAGCACTAGCTAAATTTTCCACTTGTTTTATATCCACCTCCGCCTCCTCTTCTAAAGTTTTCTTAGTAGCTAAATATCTAGCTCTCTTATAGGCAACTTCAAGGGGTATGGTAGTATCATCAATGCAACATACAAAACACTTATCATTCGAGTAGTATTGATAATGTTTAATTTCACTTCTGAGTGAAGAAGCTGCTTCCTGACTAAATACCATCACACCAACTTCAGCTCCTCTGTTTTTCTTTGCATTTTCAAGTTCTTTTAGTATCTTCTTCCTACTATAGTCTTTCCTATCTTTAGCCTCAAATACTATTTTCGTTTCAATACCCCCACAGTCCTCAGAATTAATCCTAACTACAAAATCGCCAACGTCGCCCAATGGACCACTCTCCTCGCTTGTGTTTTCTACGTTATCACCGAAAACTCTGGCAAGTTCTCCTAGGTTTGGGCCAACCTTATCATCCTGGAAGTCAAATCCCTTTTGTGTACCTTTCTTCCTTTCCTCCTCTGCAGCTTTTTCCGCAGAAACTTCCTTGAGTATTTCCGTTTTCAAATTACTCAGCTCTTCTTCAATATCCGATTTAACCTTGTTAAATGGTGTACCCTCCTTAGAGGCATCCAGTAACTTGTCCTTTAGTTCTTGTTTTATATTGTCAACTCTCTTTTCTAAGAAATCAGCGAGTTCCACGGTCTTTGAACCCTTTAAAGCAATTGTCCCAACTTTTAAAGCGCGTTTTATCTCTTCGGTAACATCCTCTTCAGATTCAAGGTCAGAAAGATATGATACAATGTCTCTATCATCAATCTCCAAATTCTTTATAACGATTTTATCTTTCTGAACATCAATTTTTGCACTCATAATTCATTTCTATTGTATTATAATCAATTATTAAATTTAAATTTATCCCAAAAATTCCATAAAGGTTTGGGGGAATACTTAGATCAAGAAATAGAAATATTTTCTTTACAAAATATGAAAATCTATAAAATAAATCAAATTATAATTAGAAATAATTTAGATAAAAATAATAAAGCATACCAACGCCAATACCTATTCCATGACCCCAACCTCCAGGTGAATTGGAGATAAAACTAGATGTTAAATAGTAAATGGATAATATCCATATAAAAATGTGGTAAGAATATTTTTTAAAGCTGCCATACTAAGCTTTCCGTTTCCTTTTATTTTTTTAGAATAATTTTATATAAAACTTTGTAATTGGTTATTATGCA
>JBDGUQ010000125.1:0-4888 GCA_042215785.1 Candidatus Aenigmatarchaeota archaeon | reverse complement strand
GTAGGGAACATTGGAAACTACTTTATCAAAATCTGGGACATCAATATCCAAAATATCGCCTTGTATAATTCGAATATTAGAAATATTCCTATCGGAAAGTACTTCACAGAATCTACTGTCCTTCTCGACCGCAATAACTCTCTTAGCCTTGGATGCTAATTTTTCCGTTAGATTTCCAATACCTGATCCAATTTCCAAAACCACATCTTCCTTGTTTACGCCCGCATATTCAACCTCTTTGGACAGTATATTCCCATCAGTCAAAAAATACTGGTCCCTGTACCTGCTGGGTTCAATACTATATCTCTTCAAAATATCCACAACGTTCATAATAAAAGATTAAAAATCCAATAATAAAAATATCATTTGGAGGGCTCGTGGTGTAGTTAGAAGAAAAGGTTCCTTTTCATACTTTAGGAGCCTGCTTCCTAAAGTGGTCTAGCATCGGTGCTTCGGGGGCATCAGACCCGAGTTCAAATCTCGGCGAGCCCGCCAACTATTCTATATCCTCCAAACTTCTTTACATCTTTCCAAGCTGTAGAATAAATATAGAACTCAATAAAAATACTATCGATTCTTCGTTAAAATTTGGGATGTTTCAATCCACTTCCTTTATCTTTGGGAATTTTAGACATAATTGTTCCTCCCTTTCAACACCAATTGCTCTAAATTCATCTACATCACAACCCCGCATTACAGGAGAAAAAACCCTGTCTTCATTGTACTTAATTTTGTTGATCCTGCAACCACCAGATAACTTTGAAAATGCTGGCAACATGACAATTTTCTTGTCCCTGCATTCACCATAAATAAAACAGGGTAAAGTCTCCTCAACGCCCACTTCATCACTCAAACTCAAAACGGGATGGTCATGTCCTATTACAATATATTCGACTTCACCTTCAACATCAAATCTCCGGTGACCGTGCGTTATCAAAATGTTATCCCTGATCAAGTAATCTTGCAATTCAACATCGTGTTTTTTGGCAGCGTAGATTAAATAGTTATCGTGGTTGCCCTTTATTAGATTTATTTCTTCCACCTTTCCCTTCAAGAAATCCAACATCTTGTTAACTTCTTTCCACTCTGATTTACTTGACCGAGAAAACATGTGCTTCAAATCCCCATTAATAACTATCTCTCTAACATCTACTTTACTCAAAATATCATCAAGATCTTCTTCAACTTCTTCGAACTGGAATTTGGGCATATAATAACCACTCTCGCTCATTATGCCTTCCAGACCCAAATGTACATCAGATATTACCAATATTTTATGACCAGGAATATACAATGCAGGATAACAGTCAACAACTTCGAACTTATCAAAAATTTTCATGGTGTAATGTTAGTAGGTTAAATTTAAACGTCTTTGCTTAAATTCTAGATTGGAGTCAATTTACACAACTAAAGGATACCACACTTCAATCATTGTTTATCCTATCCATTATCTGATCATGCAATTTTTTGAGCCTCTTCTTTTTATCCTGCATAAGAACCACATCGCCCTGACCCATCAGAATTAAATTATGTGCAAACGGAGAAGGAACTTCAGTTTCCTTATGAGTATATTTTATTTTGTTCTCTTTAAAACCTTCAATAACCTCCCTTAGATGGGCAAGATCCATAACATCTTCTATAATTTCCCTATAAGTCTCCTTTATTATGGGAAAATTAGGATCTATTTTCTCTGCGGCGGCAAACAAGAAATGAGCATCCATCTGTTGCCTACCAACACTTTTCTTCCTGCCCTTATAATTTCTTAATATCATCAACGCTCTTGATGCAACATGCCTGAACCTTCTCTTCATCATCTCCGTTTTCTTCATAGCTTTCTTTAGCTCTTTTTCGACATCGCAATCCAAAATATCTTCAACGAGCTCTTTAAGATCGATTCTTTCTGGAATTATCAAAATAAATCCGTTATCCGAAACTGCCAGTCCTATATTATAATCAATTTTCTGAGATAAGATGCGGGCAAACAAGTGTGAGAGGGCCTGGTTAGTTCTTCTGCCATATATCGTATGAAAAATCAAATTTCTTTTCCCGTCTTCATCAAAAGTCTCCTCTACAAATATATCTTCGTGGGTGGGTATTTCCGCGTAAAGAAATTGTTCTTCCATATAGGAATATAGAGATTCGGCAGCATTCTTATCAACATAATAATTGTTGAATATCCAATCCACGATCTCATTTTTATCTGTCCCATTCTTCATCTTTTCCTTTAATTCTTTTCTCATTTCTCCGATTTTTATACCTAGATCGTAACTCAAAGGCAACCTCTCCGAAAACCAGGAAGGTATTGTAGGGCTCGCGTTCTTTCTCTCATCAACATATGCCTTCATGCCTCTCGAATATCTGAACTCATACGTACTCCCGGCAAGAGTAAAAATATCCCCCTTTCTTAATTTTTCAAGAAATCCTTCCTCTATCGTTCCCACAAATTTCTTGGGTTTTCTTGTAAACACGGGTGAGGAGGACTTATCGGGAATAGTGCCTATATTTGTGTAATATATTGGTCTCGTCCTTCTGCCACGCTTGCCGAACCTGTTTTCTTCTTCATCGAGCCATATCTTTCCATATACATTCTGATCCTCGAGTTTAGCATATTTACCGGCAACATACTTCAAGGTCTTATCCCAGTCTTCTTTTTCCAAATCCATGTAACAGTAACTTCTTCTAATAAGGTCGTAAGCTTCGTCAACATCCCATTTTTTATTTAATCCCATACCTACAATATGCTGCGAAAGTACATCCAAACAGTTTTTCGGGATATTTATCCTATCAAGATCATCTTCCTTAGCGCACTTCAACATAGCAGCACATTCCACTAGGTCATCCCGATCCATAACAAAAATCCTCCCTTTAGCCTCTTCCTTATATTTATGTCCGCTTCTTCCCACCCTCTGGATAGCTCTAGTTACGCTCTTTGGGGAAGAAAGTTGAATAACCAAATCCAAGTATCCTATATCAACACCAAGTTCAAGGGAAGTGGAACATACAACAGCTTTAAGTTCCCCGTTCTTCAATTTACTCTCAACCTCTAACCTCTTTTCCTTACTTATGGAGCTGTGATGTGCACCTATTTTTCCTTCATATTTCGGATATTTGTTCTTAAGTTTGTGGACAACTCTCTCGGTCCCCGACCTTGTATTAGTGAATATCAAAGTTGATTCATGTTCTGATATTAAACGGTCCAATTCTTCATATAGGGCTTTATTTATCTCCTTTCCATAAGTATGTATCAAATCCTTTACAGGAGATTTTACCTCCAGATCCATCTTCTTTGGTTCTGTAACATCGACTATATTGCATCCTCTACTTTTTCCATTTTCATAACCTACAAGATATTTGGCTATTTCCTTGATCGGGGCCTGTGTAGCAGAAAGTCCTATTCTTGTGGGATCATTCTTAGACATCCTCTGCAACCTTTCCAGTGAAAGGGATAGGTGAACGCCCCTTTTATTGGAAGACAATTCGTGAATCTCGTCAACAACTATCCATTTCAATTGCTTAAAATGTTCTTTGAACTTGGGAGATGATAATACTATAGCAAGAGTTTCCGGGGTTGTTATAAGTATATTGGGAGGATTTCTCAACTGTTTGGATTTCTGCTTGGAAGTGGTATCACCCGTCCTAACTTCCGCACGTATTTCAGAAACTTCCCTGCCCATACTATGAGCTTTTTGGTAAATGCCTTCCAGAGGTTTTTTTAAATTCCTATTAATATCCCTGTTCAAGGCTTTCAGTGGAGCCACATAGACACATTGTATTCCCTCATCGAGTTCCCCATTTTCTCCCATAAGAAACAGTTCATTCAAGATCGAAAGAAAACATCCCAATGTCTTCCCTGAACCGGTCGAGGAAGAGATCAGGCTGTTCTTACCTTCATGAATTAGATTAAATGAATATCTCTGAGGTGGTGTCAATTCTTCGAACTGTGAAAAAAACCATTCCTTAACATAATCCTCGAATTCCTCGGGTAATTCATCTCTACACTCCTCCTCTGAAGCAAATTTTATTTTGGACATAAAAATCAGTTTAGAATTTTTTTAATTTACACAATTAAATCTTTTGGATTTTACTCACCGGTAAAAAATAATTTATAATTATCAGCACATTTCCACCCAAAATCTTCATCTAGAGGCCAATATCTTATAAAAAATCTTTTAGTGGTCATAGGCAGATATTAGAAAACTTTATTACTCCTTCGAAACCTATAAAACCATTGTTATGGAAACACCTACAGTATTCAAAAGATACGATATAAGGGGAAAATATCCCCAAGAAATAGATGACTATATGGCATTTGATATGGGAAAAGCTGCCGGAACCCTTGCAAAGGATAAATTTAAGGAGGACGAAATAGTCCTCGGATATGACAACAGAGAAAGTTCGAATTTTCTGAGAAATGAATTCATTAGGGGTGTACTTTCAACGGGTGTGGATTTAACCGATATAGGATATGCAACATCCGACATGGTAGCTTACGCTGGCAAATATTTCAAGTCATCTTTTAGTGTATGTATAACCGCATCGCACCTAGAATGGAATGACAATGGTTTCAAGTTCAGATACAGAGGTGGAAATGGCTTCCTGAACAATGATTTAGCTAATTTAAAAAATATTTATATGAACCAGAATTTCAACAACTCTCCAAATGGTAAACTTAGGAAAAGGGATTTCACTGGAACTTATCAAAAGGTTCTGCTTAAAAAGTTCAGTAAATTGAACAGGGGAATCAATAGTAAAATTGTTTTTGATTCTGGCGGTGGCCCCTCCTCGCTCATAGTTCCAGAAATACTTGAGAAACTTGGTGCAGAAGTAATAGAAATAAACAAATTCAATGAAAAAAATAGGCATCCAAATCCCAAAGAAGAAAATCTGG
>JBDGUQ010000139.1:712-4892 GCA_042215785.1 Candidatus Aenigmatarchaeota archaeon | reverse complement strand
ATTTGATATGGTCTTCATACCCGCGTTCTTCTTTTTTATTTATTCCTTTGTTATGAAAAAGAAAGGAAGTCTGATATTTCTTATAGGTGGTTTGATTGCATTTTCTCCCTTTGTTATTTATTATACTTGTGTATTGCAGACACCAGCTGCTATTCCAGGTAATTTTGTGAATTTATTTTCAGGCGATTCGGTGGTTCTCAGGACTCATGGAAATATGGAAACGGTTTTTCAGGTAACAACTTTACCTAATACCCTTAAAGTTTTCAACAATCCAGAATTTATACCGCATGTAATAGTTAGAATACTTTTTTATCCTTATAGGGGATTATTTTTTTACTATCCCTTTCTGTTGTTATTTTTCCCGGGTTTATATTTTATGTATAATAAAAAATTGAAAAAAGAATCCATTCTTTTACTTGGAATTTTTCTAACGACTATTATTGGTGTATCATGGCAGGGTGCTTGGTGGGGGAACTTTGCCTTTGGTCCAAGGAGATTCGTCCTTTTGATGCCCTTTTTAGCAATTCCAATTCTTTATTGTAAAAAGAAAATCGATAGAAAAATACTTTTATCTTTGGTTATTATTTCTATCTGTGTAAATTTCCTAGGACTTCAGGTTTGGGAAGGTATGCCTACTACCAATCCCACAAGAGAAACCCTAGAGTCTTGGCAATCACTTGGAAATCCTTTGGCCAATCATTATTTACCACTTCTTTTCGAAAATGGTCCTAGAAGTATGCTCTTGGAAAATTTCCTCATACAAGGGAAGATAGGTGTTTGGAATGCACCCCAAGCTTGTAAGTCTTATGAATACATGGAAAGGACGGAAGTTCCATTGGGAAATTTTAATAACGGAATATTAACTTTAAGAATACCCTTCCTCAGTTTATTTGTTATCCTACTTATTTTGTTCCTCATTTGGCATGGGGAAATAATGACTCATTTTAATATTGACAAAGGACAAATATTTCTTTTGTTATTTATATTAATCTTTTTATTTACTATTTCTTTTGTTAGAATAAGAACCCACTTAGCTGGTAGTGGTTGGGAAGTGAATGGATGGGGAGGTCATGACAGCGTTGATTTAAGTAATTCTCGTAAAATGAATCAAAATGGAACCATACTTATTCATTCTAAAGAGGACATCGAAAGGGAACTTTTTTTTGATGCATCTTCTTTTTATAGAAGGAGAAATTTGGAAATTTTTGTGAATGAAAGATCGGTAGGAAAGTATTCTATCCCCGTTGATATGAATAAGAATATAATACATACTATTGATTTGAAAAAAGGTTTAAATGAGATAAAATTTCATTCGGTAGATGGTTGTGAGAGAAGACCTAGAAAATGTAATTTACATTGTTTAAGCTTTGAAATCAAAAATTTCCAAATTAAAGATATTTAGATTTAATTGTCTGTTCTCTCCATGTTTATCATTTCAATTCCAGAAAAAATGAGATTTTTTATATCACTTAAAGATCTAATATCGACAATTCTCTGTAAAATGTAACTTGGTCTCATATAAAATTTTTTATAGGCTTTCATTACCCATTTTTCTATGTCATTAACTGACATATTTGTCCAGGGTAATGGCAATTCTTGGGGTTCAATCTCACTTTTTGCTATTTTCTTGAAATAATCATATCCCATACTTTCAACTATTTTATCATATAATGTAGATCCAGGTTTTCCGGTCATCCTGAAAAATTGGGCATAGTCCAATGGGAGTTTTTTGGAAAACTCTACCCTTTTTTTAATTTTTTCAGGCGTTTCGTTGGGATAACCTATAATGAAGAAACCTCCTGCTTTGATGCCCATCGTTTTCGTGTAATTAATAGTTTTCTTAATTGCTTCCAGTGTAGTGCCTTTATGAACTCCATCTAGAACTTCTTGACTTGCAGCTTCTATGCCATACCAAACCAACCAACATCCAGCTTCCTTCATTTTTTTCAAAATTCTTCTATTACTATTGTTTATGGAAGTCATGCACCACCAACTAACATCGAGATCTCTGTCTATTATTTGATCACAAATATTTTCCACCCTTTTTTCATTGAGCAAGAATTCATCATCCATGAAAGCAAAATGTTTTATTCCATGAGATTTCACACAATCTTCAATTTCATCAACAACATCCGTGGGATCCCTTTCACTGTATAGGAAATTGCCTATATCACAAAAATCACAATGAGAACCGCATCCATGTGATGACATTATAATTGTAAATGGTGATTTTTTTGCATATTCATAATTCGAATTTTCAATACCACTTCTATCAGGCCATGGAGCATCCCTCAAATTTACATAACAGTTCACGGTTTCATTTTGTTTTACTTCACCATTTTCTTTATACACCAAACCTTCTATTTCTTCAAGTTCCACTAATCCATCCCCTTCTAAATGTTTTATTAGTTTAACCAGGGAATCCTTCGCCGATCCAACAATCCCATAATCGATAAAATCATTACTCAATAGTTCTTTTGCATAATAAATCATAGAATATCCACCGACTATTATTTTGGCATCGATATATCTTTTAATGTACTTCATCCATTTTAAGGACTCAGCCATCGTAAATGGAATTAGGGAAAATCCTATTAGATCCGGATTTTCTTCCTTAAGTAAATCAATTAAATCTTCTTTGGAATAATCATTTACATTTGCATCTATTATCCTGCATTTGTAACCTTTGTTTTTTAGAATTGTTGAGACATACATTAAACCCATCGGCGGTCCCCTATTTACACTTTCCCTTTTTATAGGTTCCATCTGTGGTATAGTTTCCATGGAAGCATCATATTTATAGGGTACATTTACAAGACACGTTTTCATATTTGATGATCACCTTAATAGATTAAAATTTGTTTTATTTATGAATAAAAATTAAATAAATATAACGATTTAAAAGACAAACAGATGAGTTATCCTAACCAATTATTTACCCGGTCTGAATTGTTCTTTATCCAATCTTCAGCAATTTTATTTGGTTCAATTTCTTTTTTTGCATAAGAATAAATCCAATTATTTTGATCTTCGGTTGTAACTTCAAAAGCCTTCAAAAATTCAGCAGCTTCCGGATAATCTCTTTCAAATCCATTCCTTGTAATAGTATAAACTAGTTCTTCTTGTCCCCCATAAGCTTTGATTGGATCATCAAGTTTTTTCAATGGGAATTCGAAGAACATGTAATGAGGTTCCCAAGCTAGATTTACAAACCACTCATCTTTATTGAGGAATCTTTCAACTTGCGCTAACATGGCGGATGTACTACTTGTTTTACACTCAAATCCAGTCAAATTATATTTTTCAATAGCTTCTTCGGTATTTAATGTCATTCCGTCTCCGGCACCAATACATAAAATAGTGTCTCCAAATTCTTCTGATTTATTTTTTAGGTCGGTTATGGAGTGAATACCTTCATTATAAACATATTCAGGAACTGTTAATCCGGCAAAAGTTTCATCAAGATTTACATTAATTTTATTCAAACTGTTGTTGTATTCTTCGAGGTATTCTGCATGGGTAGTTGGAAGCCAAGATTCTACAAATATATCAACTTTTCCCTCTGCAAGCTGGTTATATATAATCCCTACATCCAAATTTTTTATTTCAGTATTATAACCGATGTCTTCTAGTACGTTTTTAACTACATGCGTCTTTATTGTGGAACCCGTCCAACTCGGTGTGGCTAGCGTTATGGTACCTTTAGATTCCGTTTTCTTTGTCTGGCTATTAAAGAAAGGGAGAACTATAGAAAATAGTGATATCAAGAATAAAATTATTGCAATACCCATGATTAATTTTTTATTTATCATATTGAATCTATTGATTTTATCTTTATAAAGTTAACCAAGTGGGGGTTGGTGTTATTTTTTTAAATAATGTGTTAGTCTATCGAATATTATTGCCAAAAATGTTACTGTAATACCGGCTTCAAATGCCGTTTTGAGATTATATCTCTGGACACCCATTATAATTTTTTCTCCCAAACCACCAGCTCCAATGAACCCAGCTATAACAACCATTGAGAAAGATAACATTATAGTTTGGTTTATCCCTTCTCTGATCGAGGGGAATGCTATGGGTAACTCTATTTTTCTTAAAATATCCCACTCTGTCCCTCCAAAAGCTCTGCCGACTTCTATGACCTCATCAGAGACTTGCTTGATACCGAGTGCAGTTA
>JBDGUQ010000139.1:0-702 GCA_042215785.1 Candidatus Aenigmatarchaeota archaeon | reverse complement strand
CAAAAATGACCGTGGAAACGACACCAGAAGCTTTACCAATTCCGAATAATATCACTGTCGGTATTAAATATGTCAAGGAAGGTAATGTCTGCATGAAATCCAGTATGGAGTCTATGAGAACCTCTATATAATTGAGTCTTGCTTTTAGAATACCTAGAGGTATACCAAAAGATATTGAGATGATGCTTGAAACTATTATTAAAGATAGGGTTTGCAAGGCACTATCCCATAAATTCATTGAAAATATCAGTATAATGAATATAGAAGAGACTAGAACTGTTTTGATACCATTTAATTTCAATAGGAGGACCAGTAAGAATAGACTTAAGATTATTGGTGGTACTGATGAAAGGACATTGTATATGGAATTAGTTGAAAATAAAATAATTATTCTGATAGATTCAAAGAGCCAGGGAAAGTTGTTGACAAGCCAGTTTATGAGATATACAAAATATTCGCCAACGGGAATATCGGGGAATATTGGGAGTAGGTTCATAAAATCAGTCATGGTTACCACAAACCTTCAATATATTTTTCCGACTTACACAACCCAGAAATTTTTTTTCTTGGTTGACTACGGGCAAAGGTATATTATTTTTAAAGAATACAGGAAACACATCGTTAACTGTGTTTATTTCATTCACCATTTCAGTTCTATCCAAGAAATCATCTATTTTTTTCTCCCCGTCTTTATCTGAAATC
>JBDGUQ010000039.1:515-4956 GCA_042215785.1 Candidatus Aenigmatarchaeota archaeon | reverse complement strand
GTATTGTGTATGGAATACCCTTGCTGTTTGCATAGTCGAGATTTTTACTTATTCCCCTTTCCATTAAATCTATATCCGCATTTATATCCATTTTTCTCAATTCACTAACTGCTTTTATTGCCTCTTTTTTTTGACCTATGGGAACCACAAGAACTTTGACTGATGTTTTTTCACTCGTTTCTATAGCTTCTATGATCGCATCTATTCCAAATGAGAGGCCAACAGCAGGGATTCTTTCCTCCTCTTCCATGAAACTTCCTATTATATCGTCATATCTTCCCCCAGCAGCTATAGCAGAAGTAACTTCACTATCTTCGAGAAAGGTCTCATAAACCGTACTTGTATAATAATCCAATCCTCTGGAAAGGGAAATATCCCACTTCATATTATTTTCATCGATCCCGAGTAATTTCGCGTAATTTCTAAGTTCTTTAATTTCCCTTAATCCTTGTCTCATGTGTTCGTTGTTGATTTCTTCCAATTTATTTAGCAATTCTTCATCTTTCCCTTTTTTAAGTATTATATCGAAAACATTGTCTATCGTCTCGCTTTCAAATCCTTTATTCATCAATTCCTTCTTTACACCATCTTTGCCGATTTTTTCAAGTTTATCGATACTCTGCAAAAATGAATTCCAGATAACCTTTGAAACACCCACAGATTCCAGGATACCATCGAGTATTTTTCTGTTGTTGAATTTTATCGTGAAGTTCAAATCCAATTCTTCTAAAACTTCCTCTACTATTTTCATGAATTCTGCATCCGCCAACATGTTATCGGACCCAATAGTATCGACGTCGCACTGCCAAAACTCTCTCAATCTTCCCTTTTTGACAGGACCATCTCTCCAAGCTCTTCCTATTTCGTATCTTTTGAATGGCTTTGGTATCTGTTTGTTTGAGGCTATAACTCTGCAGAGTGGAACCGTTAAATCATATCTTAACCCTAATTTTCTCTCGCCGCGGTCTTTGAAAGAATAAGTTTCTTCTAGAATCTCCGATCCACCGGCGTATTTGCTTGATAAGACATCATATTTCTGAATAGCTGGAGTTTCTAAAGGTTCAAACCCATATTTTCCAAATGTATTTTCCAATAAGTCGATTATTTTGTTTTTCAGTATCTTTTCTTTGGGTAAGATGTCCCTCGTTCCTTTTGGGTTTTTCATTTTTTCACTCATTTCAAACACCTACTTACATCTATTTCTTTTCCAATTTTTATAGTTTTAAATTTATTGTCCTTTTCTCTTCCAGTGTTTTGATCGCTCTTTAGAACTATTAAATTTTTTGAAAGAGAAAAATAGATATCGATAGAATCTTTGGGATCTATACCAAAACTTTTTCTAATCTCAGAGGGGATTAATATTCTTCCCTTGGAATCAATTTTGATAGAAGTAAGTCTAGATAAATTCAAAGATTCACCGATGAACTAAATCACAGATGGATTCTTGACTCATCTCTGGCACCTGTTACAAAATTACTCGGAAAAATATTTAAGTTTTATGTGGGAAACTACAGTTTTTCCAAAACCTTAGAAATCGTTGTGATAAAATCGATGATGAGGGATAGCTTTAGATGTTTGTGGTAGAATAAGGTAAACTATCCTATGTACTTGCTCACTTTCTCTTCTACTTCTTTCGGATCTTCGTCCTTCTTCTGCTGTTGAGCCATCTGTTTTTGCATAGCTTTCAATTCTTTTGGATTCATAAGTCATTACCTCACATTTGGTTAAAATTTTTACATTAATAAAGGTTTGCCGGTGATTGAAATGAAAAGTGCGGGGAGCCGGATTCGAACCGACGAAGACACTAAGTCACTAGGTCCTAAGCCTAGCCCCTTTGGCCACTTGGGTATCCCCGCATAGCTTTCATAATTATTTTTGAAGAAAGATATAAAAATAGAAAAAAAGGGAAGTATAAAATCTCCCTAATTTTTACAGATCTCTTGGCTTTACGGTTTTTCTTCCGTTAGCCTTTGCTCTTTCTACTGCTTTGTCAACTAGATCCTTTACTTCTGCATCCAATTCATCGTAGAAATCTCCTGCAACGTTTACTCCTTTTGCAGCTTCTCTAACAGCGTTTTTAACAACTAATGCCATTTTTTCTAACCTCCTTTTCGTTTTTGTCAATAATGTGGAACTTAATAATAGCTCCACTTTGTGTGATTTCTAATATACCATTGTTATAATGCCTAAATATAAAACTTATGGTTACGTGAATGCATATATTACCTTTTTAACGTGTGAAAACGTGAAATCGACAATAAAATGTATATTTTTAAATTGTTTTGTCAAACATTATTCATGTCCTAAAAGATAATAGTGGTTGATTCTGAGGATAACACAGTTACATGTAAAAATAGGGATGAGATAACCCCCGAAGATTTTTATGGGGTTTCCGCGTTATGGATAGAAAATAGTGAAGGCGAGATCCTCCTGGCCCGAAGATCCTCTGACAAGAGAAGGGATGCAGGTAAATGGGGACCGGCGGTTGCGGGGACAGTTGCAGAAGGAGAATCCTATGAGGAAAATATTAGAAGGGAGGCCCGGGAAGAGTTGGGTTTGAAGGATGTTAATTTTAAGGATGGTCCAAAGGTTAGAATTATGGAGAAACAGAATCATTTTGTGAAGTGGTTTAGATTTAAACTGGACAGGTCGGCGGGAAAATTTGAAATTCAGGATGAGGAAGTTCAAGAGGTTAAGTGGTTTTCAAAGGGTGAACTGAAAAAGTTGGTTGAAAATAACCCGGAAAAATTCATTTATACAATGGATAGATGGGTTGATCTATTAATAGAGTAAATAATTGGTGCTCCCGCCGGGAATTTCCGAAGGAAATAATGGAATCCCATTCCCTTCTTTTGAACCCGGGTCACGAGCTTTCTTTCAACTCTTCTTAGGATTCAAAAGAGCTGTCGAGAGGCTCGCATCATTAGCCACTAGACCACGGGAGCACGTAAGAAATAATAGAAAGGAAGTATTTTAAATGTTTTCTAATTTAGGGGTAATATCGATTTAAAGTTCTTGGAAATGGTAGCGTATCTCTGATATGGTCGAGATCACATATCCACCTTAATACCCTTTCTACTCCAACCCCAAAGCCAGAATGTGGGACAGACCCATACTTCCTCAGATCCAAATACCATCCATAGTTATCAAGGTTCGCACCTTCTTTATTCAGCCTATCTATGAGAACTTGGTTCTTCGTTTCTCTTTCACTTGCTCCCACTATTTCTCCAAATCCTTCTGGTGCCAGTACATCGTTACACATGACAACTTTCGGATTATTCTCATCTTCTTTCATATAGAAGGCTTTGGCTTCTAATGGGTATTTTTCAACTATTAGTGGTGTTTCTCTATCGTTTGTAAGATATCTTTCCTCTTTAATTCCAAAATCTTCTCCCCATTTCAGGTTGAAACCACTCTCCTTTAGAATTCCAAGAGCCTTATCATAGGACATCCTGTCGAAAGGTGGCTTTACTTTCTTCAACATCTCCGGACTTCTGCCAAGATCTTCCAATTCTTTTCCATGTTTCGATGCTATAGACTGGCATGCATGTGAAAGTAATTTTTCTTGGATTTCCATATTTTCTTCGTGTTTTACCCACGCTGCCTCGGGTTCCAGATGCCAGTATTCCATAACATGTCTCCTCGTCCTGGATTTCTCCGCTCTGAAACTTGGCGTGAGTGCGTAAACCTTTTCCAGTGAATATATTAGAGCTTCCAGATATAATTGACCGCTCTGACTTAGATATGCCTTGTCTCCAAAATAATCCGTTTCGAAGAGGGTAGTTCCACCTTCACATGCAGACGATGTTATTATAGGTGGGTTGACCTCGTAAAATTCATTATTGTCCAACCACTCTCTGAGTGATTTTAATAGAGTATTTTTAACCTTGAGAATTTTGTTCATTTTTTGGCTTCTTATCCACAGATGTCTAACATCTAAAAGAAACTCCGTGCTCTTATCTTTGGTTATGGGAAATCTGTCGGCCAAATGTATAATATCTAAATCTTCACATTCTATCTCATAACCTTCTGGAGCCCTATCATCTTCATTTACTTTGCCTTTGATCTTTACAGAGGATTCCACTCTTAAGTTTGATACTTTTTCGAAGAGCTCTTCTCCGATTTGATCTTTCTTCAGGACACATTGGATAGTTCCGGTGGAATCTCTCAGCACTACGAATACTATATCTTTACCAGCTCTATGTCTATATACCCAGCCATTCAATTCTACTGTTTTATCATTGAACTTTCCCTTCAATATGTCATCAATTTTCATGATATTATTTTTAGAGAAAAGATATAAAAAACTAAGAAGTTCCGAGTGGAAAAATTTTCAAGAATAGAGGTTATATCGTGATTATTTGAAAAATTTTATAGTGAGCCCGGAGGGATTTGAACCCCCGACTTGCTGGTATCTACGAAACTTTTGAAAAGCTTCTCC
>JBDGUQ010000039.1:0-505 GCA_042215785.1 Candidatus Aenigmatarchaeota archaeon | reverse complement strand
AAGTATTAGTGGAAAAAAGACCTCAGGATGATGATCTAGAGGGAGGGAAGTATCACTTTCCGGCCGGTCATGTGGACGAAGGAGAAACCCTTGAAGAAGCCGTTGAAAGAGAGATGGAAGAAGAACTTGGAGTTCAAATAAGGAATTATAAGTATTTGAGAAAACTTCCTTACAGAAGTTCTGGTAGGGATTTTACGGTCCATTATTGTGTATGTATCGATTGGAAGGGGAAGATTAAGAGTAAGAACGATGCAGGAAAGCTATTTTGGTTGAGTTTGGAAGATGAGGATAAGTTTTCCTTCGAGAAAGATATAGAAATAGTTGAAGAGATATTTGGGAACATCAATTAAATTGCTTTAAAATTTCCTCAGCATTTTCTACCTTGTATTCGGAAATTAATTTTCCCACAACATCTTTTATTTGGTATTTGGGAGTAGATGCACCTGCAGTGATACCAACTTTGTCATCTTCATCAAAACATTCCTTTTCTATTTCATCTGTCCGT
>JBDGUQ010000007.1:0-4976 GCA_042215785.1 Candidatus Aenigmatarchaeota archaeon | reverse complement strand
GAAGTAAAGGATAGGAAAAGACCGGGGAGATATGTTATGTCTGTGAAGGGAGTAGGTTAAATTCCCCTCATTTTCATGGCTTCTATAACCCTACCTACAGCTATCTTGTATGCGGCGTTTCTTCCATAAAGGTTTTCTTCATCCTTCAATTTCTTGACTTCCTTGTAGGCTTTTACCATTTTTTCCTTCAATCTTTTGCTAACTTCATCTCTTTTCCAGTAATATCCTTCTCTGTTCTGGACCCACTCGAAGTATGATACTGTAACACCACCAGCGTTCACGAGGATATCCGGTAAAAGATTTATTCCATTCTTTTGGAGTATCTTATCTGCTTTGGGTGTCGTTGGACCGTTAGCCACTTCCACTACGTAATTGGCTTTGATATCGTTAGCGTTTTCTTCAGTTATCTGGTTTTCTAAGGCCGCAGGTGCGAGAATATCAACACCGAGAGTCAAAACTTCTTCGTTGGAAATATTGTTTGAACCTTCGAAATTTTTCACACTGCCCGTTTCCTCCTTGAAATCTTTTACCTTGTCTATATTTAACCCGTTTTCACTGTAAATACCACCACTAGAATCGCTTACAGCTACTACTTTGATACCTTCTTCGTACAAGAATCGGGCTAAGTTGTATCCGGCGTTTCCGAATCCTTGAACTGCTATTTTTGTATCTTCTTTATTCATACCTTCGTCTTTAATTAACTCCTTTGTCACGTAGAAAGCTCCTTCACCGGTTGCCACATCTCTTCCCTTTGAACCACCCAAGCTCAAAGGCTTTCCTGTTATCATTCCGGGTTCCCTTTCGCCCTTTATTTTTTCGTATTCGTCCAACATCCATGCCATTTCCTTTGAGGAAGTGTATACATCGGGGGCAGGGACATCCTTATTTTGTCCTACGAAATTGGAAATGGACCTGATATATGCTCTACTCAACCTTTCTTTCTCCTGTTCGGAGAGTTCTTTCGGGTTTACGATAACTCCGCCCTTTCCTCCCCCATAGGGAATATCTACTAGAGAACATTTCCAAGTCATCCATGCAGAAAGAGCCTTTACTTCATTTTTATTTACATTAGGATGGAATCTTATTCCTCCCTTTGTTGGTCCTCTTGAATCGTTGTATTGGGAACGAAATCCTTTGAAGAATTTAACATTTCCATTATCCATTCTAACCGGGAAATTCACCTCGAGAAATCTTTTGGGGTCTTTGAGTGAGTCGTAATAATCTCCTTCACCCATATCTTCCAAGATCTCCATTAATACCTCTCTTGAACTTTCAAACGGATCTTTTTCCATAAAGAATCACCTCAAATATTCGATTTTATCCATTCCTTGAGTTCTTCCCTTTCCATCGCTCCTGTACTTCTCGCGACTTCTTCACCATCTTCGAATATTATCATGGTAGGAATACTTCTGATACCGAATCTTTGGGCAGCGAGCTGGTTTTGGTCTACGTTGACCTTTCCAAAATTTATTCCATCCATATCCTTTGATAATTCCTCTACTATAGGTTCGAGGACTTTGCATGGAGAGCACCAAGGTGCCCAGTAATCTACCAGCCATTTACCGTCATCGATCTTCTCTTCGAATTCGGAGTCTTCGATATTTTCTATATTCTTTTCTTCAGAAGTATCATCCTTAATCTGTTCTTCCTTTATCTCTTTGAGTTTTTCTTTACTTGACAAATAAACCACCCCCATATAGACGGTAGTTTAATTTTTTATTGGAAGTTTTTAAGTTTTACTAAGAACCGAACAGATTATTGAAGACACGATTTTTTTCACTTTTTCCTATAACACTGTTATTTCACTTCATTTGAATATTTAAAAAGTTAACCTTTGAAATTTTTGGAGAATCCATAAAGTATTTAAATAATTATGAATATATATTCATTAAAGAAAATAAAATTTTTGGAGGTGATTTATTATGCCAAGAGGAGATAGAACTGGACCCGAAGGAGCAGGTCCAAGAACAGGTAGAGGTCTAGGTTATTGTTCGGGTTACAATTCTCCGGGATTTACTAAGGGAACACCTAGAGGTGGTGCAGGCTACGGTAGAGGATACGGCAGAGGTAGATTCGCATACCCACGCAGAAATGGTCCCGTACAAATTCCAAGACAGAACTTAACAGAAGACCAAGAAAAGCAGTCCCTACAGAATGAAAAGGACAGCTTGAAAAGAGAACTAGACGATTTGGAAAGCAGGATAGAATCCGTTAAGGAGAGGATGAAAGAACTGGAGGATTAGTTCCCTTTATTTTTTATATTTATCTGCAACTAATAGCTTATGAGGAGATAATATGCCCAGGCCTAAGAGAAGGAGGAGAGTGGGTTTCGAACCCAATATTACACTGTACAAACCCGTCGGTGTTAGGAAAAGGAATATAGAATACGTTGAACTATCCGTAGATGAGCTGGAAGCTCTGAGACTTAAGAATTTGGAGGAAAAGGATCAGAAGGAATCGGCGGAAGAGATGGACGTATCACAGCCTACCTTTTCCAGACTGGTTACTTCGGCAAGAAAGAAGGTTACGGAAGCTCTGGTAAATGGAAAGGCGATTAAAATAGAAGGAGGTAACTATCAGTTCGTTGGTGGCAGGGGTAAGGGAAAGGGAAGAAGATTTTCAAATCCGCCCACGCATTGTGTATGTCCCAATTGTGGTAATGAACAGGAAAAGGAAAGGGGAATACCCTGTACACAGGTAGAATGTAAAGAATGTGGGTCTAAGATGATAAGGGGCGATTAGTTTTAATTATTTATCTGTTTTTGTGTTGTTTTGAATTTATTTTTAGTCTAGACTAAAAATATTTAAGCCTTTGGAATAAAAGAAGTATATGAACCTTAGCCAAAGTCTTGAAGACTGCCTTGAAGCAATATATATGGAAGTTAATGGTAAAGGAGTTAGAGTCAACAAATTGGCCGAACATTTGGGCATAAAACCGTCCAGCGTAAACCAGACGATAAAGAAACTCAAAGAAGATGGACTCGTTTTCCATGAGAAATACGGCAAAGTGGAATTAACTGAAGAAGGAGAAAAAGAAGCAATAAAGGTTTTCAAGAGACATAAAGCATTGGAGAAATTCTTAAGAGAAATATTGAAAGTTGGTGAATTACAAGCTTCCAAAGAGGCTTGTATGATGGAACACGGTTTAAGCACCGAAACTCAGAAGAAGTTGACAAAATTTGTTGAAGAATTTGGAGGAAATACTTCAGATGATGGGAAAAATTAGAATTTTTATACTGTTGTTTTTGGTAATTTTGTCATTTTTGGTTTTGTTTGCCTACAAAAATCCTGGACAATCTGTCAGTGAACCAAAGGATGGAAATAAATTTGTTATTTCGAAGGAGATTGAAAATATGACAATTACAACTCTCTATGACAATTATGAGTACGAGACTGGATTGGAATTCGGCTGGGGATTTTCTTGCCTTATAGAAACCGAGGACAGGAAGATCCTATTTGACACAGGCGAATCTCCCCGGGAACTTATTGAAAATATGAAGAGTTTGGATATAAATCCAGAATCCATAGATGAATTATTCCTTTCACATAGACATTGTGACCATGTAGGCGGTCTTGAAGGATTTCTGAAAGAGAATAATAATGTGACTGTTTACATACTTGAATCATTTCCCGGGAATGTGGAGAACATAATAGAGAATGCTGGTTCAAAATATCTAAAAATGAATGACTTCGTGGAATTACATGGGGGTGTAATGACTACAGGATCTTTGGGAATGTCTCCCAAAGAACAGAGTTTGGTAATAAATACCGAGAAAGGATTGGTAATTGTTACAGGATGTGCCCATCCAGGTATAGTCAAAATATTGGATTTCGTAAGGGACAAAACAGGGGAAGATATCTATTTAGTTATGGGAGGGTTCCACCTGGGAAGTTATTCCGAGCGGGAAATAATGGATATAGTAGGATCGTTCAGAAAATTGGGTGTGGAAAAGGTTGCGCCTTCCCATTGCTCTGGTGATACTGCGAGGAAGATTTTTGAAAGAGAGTATGGAGAAAATTTCATAGAAAATGGCATAGGAAGGGTAATTGAATTTTCACGAAATTAGAAAAAGAAAATTATGAGAGAGGTGGTCGGTTGGAGAATATGAAGGAACAGATAAAGAGAGAAAGAAAAGAAAAGGATGTATTTTTTGAAAAACATCCACAATCCCCCATTCCTGTAGAGAAAAGGAAGAATTTCGAAGGATTGAATTATTATCCAATAAATTCCGAATTTAGATTTGAATTGAAATTGTATGAGTATGATGATAAGGAAGAGATAAATGTGGAGGATTCCAAAGGTGGCCAAAAGAGATATATACGATGGGGGAGATTTATATTTGAAATAAATGGGAAGGAGTACTCGTTGAATGCTTACAAAAGTAGTCGAGAAGAAGAAATGCTCTGGGTTCCATTCAAGGATAAACCCAACGGGAAAGAGACATATGGAGCTGGGAGGTATATTGATTTGGAGCCTTCCGAGAACAGGAAGAACGGGAAATGGATCCTAGATTTTAACGAGGCATACAATCCTTTTTGTGCTTACAATGAAGGTTATGTTTGTCCGTTTATACCACCTGAAAACTGGCTTGAGGTTGATATAAAGGCCGGTGAAAAAATTCCCGATAAGGAGGAGGATTGAAATGAAAGATATCGAAGAAATAAAGAAAGAGAAAATGGAGGAGATTATGGAGAAGAAAGGAGAAAGACAAGTAAGAATTGAAGTCGGAACGAATGATTTCGAGCAAAAGGTAATCGAGAAATCCAAGGAGGTGCCGATTGTTGTGGATTTTTGGTCTCCTTCGTGCCAACCATGCTTGGTTATAGGCCCTATTTTGGAGAAGGTAGCTAAGAAGTATGGAGGCAAATTCGTCCTAGCGAAGGTTAATATAAACGATAATTTGGGCCTTGCTCAGAGATACGGCGTTTCGGGCATACCAACGATAAAGATGTTCAAGGGAGGAGAAATAGTGGAT
>JBDGUQ010000096.1:0-5063 GCA_042215785.1 Candidatus Aenigmatarchaeota archaeon | reverse complement strand
CAACAGTGAAGTCAAAACCATTCTGAGTTATCTGCGTTTCCATGTGTGGAAAATTCTTTACTAAATCCTTTTCCTTTATCAACTCTTCAATTTCCTCTCTGTTGAGCATAAATATGTTTGTAAAATTAGAATATAAAAAATTAGTGGATACAAAAATTATCTTTCATAGAATTCCTCTATAACTGGTTCCCATTCCTCCCATATTTCTTCTGTTTTTTCTTCCTCATCCTCGGCTTCTATTTCAAAACTATAATCTCCTTTATCATTAGACTTGATAACAAAAATATCACTTTCTCTATTTTTAGTACCAAATATACCCAAATCCGCATGGCCAGCCTCCTGTTCGCCGTTTACAGTACATCCCATTACCGCAACTTTAAAATCTCTAGGTAATTTATCGGAATTTTTATATACCTTCCCTTCCGTTCTTTCAACAATCTCCGCTAAATTATATGTGGTTCTACCACATGTGGGACAACCAATCACCTCGGCCATATCATAAAGATCCAAATTCCTCAAAATTTCCTTTGCCGCTCGAATCTCATGTTTGGGATCGCCGGACAGAGAAACCCTTATAGTATCCCCAATACCTTCATCCAAAAGAATTCCCATACCCATCGCATTCTTTATAGATCCCGAATAGACAGACCCGGCTTCTGTAACACCTAGATGCAAGGGATAATCAATTTCGTTGGAAATCTTTCTATATGCATTCACCATTTCACCTACATTGGAAGACTTTACAGAAACAACTATATCCTCTAAACCATAGTCCTCCAATGAATTAACTTCCTCAAGAGCTGATTCAACCAATCCCTCGTCTCTTGGAAGATCTCTATATTCCTTTTTAATTGAACCAGAATTGGCCCCTACCCTTATTGGTATACCTTCTTTACCAGCCTTCTCGGCTATTTCTTTTATATCCTTCTCTTTCTCAATATTTCCAGGATTCAACCTTAATTTATCAAGATATTTTTTATCAGCAGCTCTAAGAGCTATTCTTGGATCGTTGTGAATATCACCAACCAAAGGTATTTCTATTCGATCTTTAATTTCGGGTAACACATCCACTGTAGCTAGATCGGGAACGGTTACCCGAACCATTTCACAGCCAAGATTGTCAAGTTCTTGTATCTGTTTAACGGTAGAATCAACATCATCAGTATAGGTATTGGTCATAGATTGGATAACGATAGGATTGTCATTACCCATTTTTACAGCATTTTCCCCTTCTCCTATAGTAATTTCTTTAGTATATTCAGCCATCCAAACACCTAAGGAAACGGCACGTCATAATTATCCAGTCTTTCGCCTACCCAACTAGGTTTGTCACCGTTTATTCCTTCTTTATATTTCAACCTTCTTCCAAATAAAGTTTTATCCACACCTAAACTAAATCGTACATCTTCAGATGGCAGTTTACATCTACAATATATTTCTCTTTTACTTGAAATATTATCTTTTACAACTACCTTACCCAAATTTTCTTTGAGTCCATTAGATGTATGGGTTATCCTATAAATTCTCTCATTACAAGTATCCCTACTAAAGGAACCATTTTTGAAAAAACCTATTTTCCTTTCTGGACCATCTATCTCAACTTTACCTGTCAATTCATCTTGTAAGTGATCTATGAAATTTGGTACTGGATTCTCGTCCTCCTCTGTTTGATAACTCTCCAAATTCCTTCCATTCATCTTATTCAACTCTTTCAACAATTTCCTTGGCTTCCTTCCTAGCTCTTTTATCAGTTTCGAATATATCTTCAACGGAAGGATTCCTTATATTATTAATTTTGTCCAGAACATTTTTATTTATCCGAGGAATATCCAGGAACTCAATCTTATCATCCAAGAATGCATGAACAGTTATTTCGTTTGCGGCATTCAGGACAGCAGGTTTTATACCGCCTTTTCTGGCAGCTTCCATAGCATATTTCAAATTGGGAAACGCTTCCAAATCGGGTTCTTCGAAGGTTAGTTTACTATACTTCTCAAAACTTAGCTCGGGAAGTCTCTTGTTTTCAAATCTTTCGGGATACGATAAAGCGTATTGTATAGGTATTCTCATATCGTGCATACCTAGCTGAGCTATTATTGAATTGTCCACGAATTCTACCATGCTGTGAACTATGCTCTGTGGGTGAACTATGGGTTTGATTTTGTCTATAGGCATATCGAATAAGTGGTGGGCTTCTATTAATTCCAATCCTTTATTCATTAAACTCGCGGAATCTATCGTAATCTTGCCACCCATATCCCAGTTAGGATGATCCAGCGCCTGTTCTTTGGTAACCCCTTCCAATTCTTTTCTGGTTCTCCCTCTGAACGGCCCCCCAGAAGCGGTTAGTAAAATTTTCTTAACTTCCCTGCGTTTTTCTCCATTCAAACATTGAAATATCGCACTATGCTCACTATCTATAGGAATTATATCTACTCCCTTTCTTCTGGCTCTATCCATTACAATATCTCCACCCGTAACGAGCGTTTCCTTATTTGCAAGCGCTATTTCTTTTTTGGAATCAATAGCTTCCAAGGTAGGCTTCAATCCTATAGAACCGGAAACAGAATTAACCAACGTATCTATTTCATTCATGGTAGAAATTTCTACCAGTCCTTCCATGCCGGAAAGTATTTCCACATTCCCATCAACTTTTTTTCTCAATTCCTCGGCGGAAGAAGAATTATACATGCAAACCTTTGAAGGATTGAATTTTCTGATCTGTCCCAGAATTTTGTCTGTACTGCTGTAAGCTGATAAACCTCTCACTTCGTACTTATCACTAAATTTATCAACAACATCCAGTGTCTGAGTTCCAATGGAACCTGTAGATCCTAAAATAGTAATTCTCTTCATAAATTTCACTATTATATTATAATACTCTTCTCTATTCATTCCTCAAAAGTTTCTCGGCTTCTTCGGCAACTCCACCTTTGGATATTCCGGTATGTTTCCTCAATTCAGGACATTCTTCGCTATTGTTGCAGCTACAGCTAGCATTACCATGCTGTACGAAACCGTCATGTCCTATTCTCTTCAATTTAACTCCAGAGCTTCTGCCGTTCAACAACTCCAACACGCCTGAACCAAAGCCACCCTCCAATATATTATCTTCAATAGTCACGACATTTCCTATTTCATTGGCCAGTTCAGCTATTTTTTCATCAATGGGTTTTGCAAACCTTGCATTGAATACTGTAGCTTCTATTCCTTTTTGCTGAAGTATTTTTGATGCTTCCATGGCACAGTTAACGGTTTTACCTATACCGACCAGTAGTATATCTTCACCCCTCCTAAGAATTTCTCCTTTACCTATTTCGAGAGTTTCCATTCCATCCATATCAACTCCTTCTCCGGATCCTCTGGGTATTCTTGTAGATATGGGTCCGTCCTCATATTCGTACATGGTCTTGGTCATGTTTGCCAGTTCCTGTTCGTTCTTTGGAGCCATTACAACAGCATTCGGAACGGTTCTCATATAACTCAAATCGAAAACACCGTGATGAGTCGGTCCATCGTCACCGACGATACCACTTCTCTCGATCAAAAATCTGACTGGCTGCGATGTCAAAGCTACATCATGCAAAACCTGATCGTAAGCTCTTTGCAAGAAAGAAGAGTAAATATTTACAAATGGTTTCATTCCATTGAGAGCTAGACCTGCACCGAAAGTTACTGCATGCTGTTCAGCGATTCCCACATCTATCATTCTGCCCGGAAATATTTTCTTGAATTTGGCCAACTTGCTTCCGGGAGCCATGGCAGGTGTAACGGCAACTATCTTTTCATCATCTTTGGCAAGATCTATTAGAGAATCAACGAATGCCATACTGTATTTTTTGGCACTCCTCGAAGATTTGGACTCTCCTGTTTCCGGATCGAAAGGTCCGGTTCCGTGAAATTTGGTAGGATTCTCTTCACTTGGTTTGTATCCTTTACCTTTTTTAGTCCTAACATGAACCAGAACAGGTCCTTCCTCTGTCTTAGCTTTCCTGAAAGCTTCTTCCAATTCATCAATATTATGTCCGTCCACTATTCCTATATAATTCAACCCCAATTCCTCAAATATCATTCCGGGAGTCAATGTTTCTAAGGCAGCCTCTCTCAGTCTCTTCACAGCTTTGACCATATCTTCTTTTCCTTCTGCCTCCAATTGGTCCCATAAATAGTGTATATCAGATCTCACCTGGTGGTATATATCCATTTCCTCCACTTTCTGTTTCATCCTATTGGTATAAGCACTCATACCTCCGACATTCGGAGAGGTGCTCATACCGTTGTCATTTAGAACAATAATCATATCCTTTTTCATATACGCTGTTTGGTTCAAGCCTTCGAAAGCGAGGCCTGCTGTCATTGCCCCGTCACCTATAACAGGTATTATATGATAGTCCTCTTCTTTTAGATCTCTGGCAGTAGCCATTCCAAGGGCGGCGGATATGGAAGTGGAGCTATGGCCGACATTCAGATGGTCGTGTTCACTTTCCTCTATCCTGGGATAACCGGCTATTCCTCCCATCTGTCTTAATGTATGGAATTCTTCCTTTCTTCCAGTCAATAATTTATGTGTATAGCTCTGATGTCCTACATCCCATACTATCCTATCCTTGGGCGAATCGAACACTCTATGCAGAGCTATAGTTAATTCGACTGCACCCAGATCTGGGGCCAAATGACCTCCAGTTTTGGAAACAGTACCTATTATTTTATTTCTAACATCTTTAGAAAGTTGTTCTAATTGATCATCATCTAACGTCTTTACATCCTCAGGACTATTTACTTGCTCTAAAACCATAACACCACCCCTAGGTGAAATTTTTTTAATTTTATAATACTTCTTTTAGAAGAATTTGACTGGTAACATTTAAATATTGTGGAACTAGAATTCGTCAAAAAACGACTAGAAGAAATAATTTTTAAAAACCTGTTTACTCAGTAACCTTTTCTTCCATGGACTTCTTGGTCCACTTTACCTTTCTTGGTTTCCTACCCAACTTTAACATGTTCTTCTCACATTTAGAGGAACAGAAGTAAAGAGATTTGCCGTTCTTCCTAACAAAAAC
>JBDGUQ010000144.1:0-5044 GCA_042215785.1 Candidatus Aenigmatarchaeota archaeon | reverse complement strand
AACTTCCACCAACTACCAGAAGTCTCCCGTAATCACCTTTATGGGAATCTTTCCCTCTTTTAGGAAATGTTTCTTTCAATATATTTTTATTAACAGTTTCCATAAATATACTTTGAATTCCTTTATTAAAAATATTTTAGAAAAGAAAAAAATAAAAGAGATCAGTGGATTGACCATCCACCATCAACTACCAAATTCTCTCCATTTACGAAATCGGACTCATCTGAGGCCAAGAAAACCGCGGCATTGGCTATATCTTCGGGCTCACCAAGTCTTTTGTACGGTGTACTGGCCTCTAGATTTTTCTTCATTTCCGGATCCTTCCTAAATTGATCAGTCATCTGTGTTTTGATAACACCGGGACATATTGCATTTACGTTAATCCCTTTGGATGCATAGTCCAGAGCCAGCTCTCTGGTAAAATTCGTCACTCCACCTTTCGCTGCACAATATCCAGGACTCTCCCCAAAACCAAGGAAACCAGCTATTGAAGATATATTGACAATTTTACCTTCAATATCTTCATCCAGCATGTACTCTATAAAGTACTTGGAACATAGGTAAACACCTTTCAAATCAACACCTATCGTCTTATCCCATTTTCCTTCGTCCAATTTATGAAGGGGCTCCTGTGAATAGATGCCTGCATTATTGACTAAAATATCGATCTTGCCAAATTCCTTAGCAGTCCTGTCAAACAAGTTATTAACCGAACTGAATGAGGAAACGTCTGTCTCAACGAAAATGGATTCTCCACCGTCCTCCTTAATCTTGGTATGTGTCTTCATTCCTCCTTCTCTTGGATCCTCCCTGATATCTGCAACAACAACCTTGGCACCTTCCTCTGCAAACTTGAATGCAATTGATCGACCTATACCTGAAGAAGCACCGGTAATTATAGCAACTTTATCCTCCAATCTCATTAAATCACCTCATAAATATTAGATACTTTCTTTACTTTAAAAAATAAAGGATGGTAGTGTTAATTTGGATATTTGGGGAATAAAACTACCAGTTCCCATAAAGATGTTGATACCAAAGCCAACAAATAGTAAGATTATAGAAAGAGAAACTATTGCCAAAAATGACTTGATTCTTGATATATCATGTACCGAAGAATAACCTGTTATTATCACATAAATAGCATAGAGTCCAAGAATCATATTCAACAAAGGTATCCATCCAAAAATTATGAAAATAGAAACATAAGAAATCACCCTAAATGTCCCTTCAAACCCCGATTTACCCCCAAATAACTTCAATAATGGATGGACAAATATTGATAATACCAAAGAGGAAAAAATGCCATATACTAAAACGGATAGGACTGAAAGAGGCACACTGATAAACCCCAAACTTAATAATAACTGAATAAACTGGTTCCCAAACCCTATGAAATTACTTATTAACGTTAAAACCGAAGAGAACATCAAAACGAAAAGAAAGGCAAAAATCAGGCCAAAAACTGTCAAGTTAACCGTAAGAAATTTCAAAGGGGCACCATATCCCCTCGAAGTAGGCATTCCATCAAAAAAATCTGTGGGTCGGACAAAAACTTCCTTGGCTATCTCAAACCATGTCATATCAACTTTTTGAGGACCTTTTCTATGAACGTCCTCGAACATTGACTCGACAACAGAATCTCTGTATCCCTCCTCTAAAAGAGCCTGTTTTACCTTTTCCTCTGAATAGCCTTCTTCTAGTTTCTCCGTTATCCAATTGCTCATATCGTCCATAAAAACAATATGAATAATAGTTTCCTGTATTTAAAATACTTATCCTACAGAAGAACTTACAAGATTTGGTAATGGACAAAGAATTTCATAACATGGATACGTACGATGTGATAGGTCCCATCAATCCAAAGAAGAAAAATAGTGAAAAAATGGCTAGCAAAATCGCCAACATTGGTATTAATAAAGCCAGTAGAGCTCTACCTTTCGATATTTCATGTACATTAGAATATCCAATAAGGACAACATAAAGGGCATATATACCGATGAGTATACCCAAAACAGGTATCCACGAAATAAGCAGAAATGCTGTAGTATATGCAACAACTCTAAGGGTTCCTTCGTAACTACCCTTTCCTCCCACCACAATAAGGAGGACGTGTGATATTGCAGCAATCACAAAAATACTTATTACCCCACTAATAAGGGAAGATACTAACATAAAGGGTATGGCAAACAGTCCTGCAAGTCCTATATTGGACATGAATCCAGACAGAGGACCATCAAAAAATAATCCACCAAACACACCAATGGACGAAAAATACAAGATTCCCCAAAAAAAGGAAACGATTACAAAATTCATTACAGCAAAAACCAGTGGTTCTTCATATCCACCGTCGGTAGACATCTCACCGAAGAATTCCTTAGGATCTATCATAATCGATTTAATAGCTTCGAACCATTTCAAACCTTCAAACTCAGTCATAAAAACACTATCCAATCTTTGGTATTGGTATTTAAAAAATTAACCACATAGAAATTCAAAAAATTTGTCATTCTCCCTTATACAGTGGACAATTACCCATGTTACATTTTTCAACTTCGCATTTATCACAGTAATTCTTGTGTTCTTCACAGAAAACAACTTCCATGGATTTCCTCCTACCATGAAATATTTCATCTTCTTCCAGAGGCGTTCCACAAATAATACACTCTAAATTCGACATGAGAACCATCTATAACAGTGTTATATTTTCTAGTATTTAAACTTTTGTGGAACGTCATTTTTTTTATAAATCAAAACCATATTATCTTTTGGGTGATGTTATGGTTAATGTTGGTATCAATGGATTCGGTAGGATAGGTAGAATGATCTTAAAGGCTGGAATAGATGATCCTGATGTAAATTTTCTTGCAATAAATGATATAGCTCCCCCGGAAAATCTGGTATATTTATTGAAACATGATTCCGTTTACGGTAACTACGATAAAGAGGTTCGGACAAGTGATGGAAAACTTGTAATAGGAAACAAGGAAATAAAGTTCTTGAATGAAAAAAATCCAAGTGACCTCCCATGGAAAGATCTAGGTGTTGACATAGCAGTGGAATCAAGCGGCCTATTCAGGCATGTGGACGATGCAAAAAGGCATCTGGAAGCTGGAGCAGAAAAAGTTTTGATATCGGCACCAAGTAAGGGGGGTGGAAAATTCATTGTATATGGTGTTAACGATGGAGAATACGATAAGGATAAACATGACATTATATCTAATGCCTCATGCACAACAAATTCCCTGGCTCCAGTAGTCAAGGTTTTGAATGAAAAATTGGGAATAGAAAGGGGTCAATTAACAACTGTACATGGTTATACTTCTTCTCAAAAACTCATAGATGGTCCCAGTAAGAAGGTGAGGAGGGGGAGGTCGGCTGCCGAGAATATAATACCGACAACAACAGGAGCAGCTACTGCCGTAACCAAGGTAATCCCTGAACTCAAAAACAAGCTAGACGGAATAGCTCTGAGAGTTCCCGTTCCATGTGGGAGTATATCCGATTTCGTTTGCCAAACCAAACGAGAAACATCTGTAGAAGAAGTAAATGAAATCTTAAAGAAAGCTTCAAAAAAAGAGATGAAGAAAATTTTGGACTACACAGAAGAAGAATTGGTATCAAGAGATGTTCTCCACAATCCACACAGTTCAGTAGTGGATTCCAAGATGACAAATGTTGTGGACAAAAATCAAGTAAAAGTACTTGCATGGTATGACAACGAGTGGGGCTTCTCAAATAGGATGATCGATGTTTTGAAAATGCTATTATAAAGGTGAAAATATTTCACAGGTAAAATCTGTAAGGAATCTAAATATAAAAGACAGAAAAATACTTGTTAGGGTAGACTTTGATACGCCTCTGGACGAAAATGGTGATATTGTAGATGATCATAGAATTAGGATCTGTATACCAACAATAGAATACATCCTGAAACAGGACCCAAAACAATTAATTCTTATATGGAAACTTGACAGACCAGAAAACCAGGAAGAGAGATTGAAGACGGATAAAACTGCCCGAAGGGCAAGTGAATTATTGAATAGGGATATAACCAAAATAGATAATTGGGGGGAAAATGGATTGCCCGAAGACAAAATAATAGCCCTGGAGAACTTGCGATTCAACAAGAAAGAACAGGGAAACAAGTCAAAGAAAGATCAATTCGGGAAAGAGCTCGCTTCTTTGGGAGATGTATTTATCAACGACGCGTTTGCGATGGCTCATAGAAAAGATGCATCTGTATTCAACATAGCTAAATATATACAAGGCGGTATAGGATTAAACTTCGAACGGGAAATAAGAAAAATAAGGGAAATTACGGAGGACCCCCAAAGACCATTTACGGTTATTCTGGGTGGCGCCAAAAGTGATAAGATAGATTCAATAGACAATTTGATGGGAAAAGCAGATAATATCCTTTTGGGTGGCGTCCTTGCAAATACATTTCTGAAGAAAATGGGATACGAGATAGGACAATCCGCATATTTTCATGAAAAACTGGGACATGTAAAGGAAATTATGAAAAGTTACGAAGAAAAAATAATCATCCCAGAAGACGTTCTTACATTATCAGAAGATAGGGTAAAGAATACAGATATAGGGAATATATCTGAAGAAGCTGAAATATATGATATAGGCACAAGAACCATAGAAAAATATAGGAAAATTATTAATGACAGTAACTCAATATATTGGGCCGGTCCACTAGGAATGTTCGAGGACGAAAGATTTAGAGATGGAACGGAAAAGGTAATGGAAGAATTAATGTCATCAGATCAAAAAATTTTAATAGGTGGTGGTGATACTTCTTCAGCACTCAAAAAGTTCGGTCTTACTGAAAAAGTTACCTTTGTTTCTTCAGGAGGCGGAGCCTCCCTTAGAACTGTAGAAGATAGTAAATTGCCTGCACTTGAGATATTGAAAGGTGAAGAAAATGATCAATGAATCTTCGATCGAAGATTACCGTGGTATCGTTGAAGATGAAAAAATAGACCAATTGGAGGAGAAGGCATCCAAATTCTCTGACAAACATATAGTTCAC
>JBDGUQ010000168.1:0-5111 GCA_042215785.1 Candidatus Aenigmatarchaeota archaeon | reverse complement strand
GAAATTGTTGGGAATCTTGTTGATAGATCACGAATACGTTCAGACGAAATTGATGACTTCCTCTATATGGTCGTAGACCAGGTAATGAACTACTATCTCGTTTCATTATCTCCTGGCCACAAAATCGTATCGAAGTATTCCGGCCGAATCTCTGGCGAACGAATAGCCAAACAGGCAAAGATCCAGGGACTCAAAAACGCTCTGGACTACCTGACTGATCTATTCCTCTACCTCAAAGCAGGAATCATCAACTGGGAAGAGGGCTCCGACAGAATCGTCATAAAAATGCAGGAATCCGTCTACGCCTCCGGAGTTAAAAATATCAACATGGAGTTGTGCATCTTCTTAGCAGGAATCATGGAAGGCATCTTAAACGTTTCTACAGGAGAAAAATGGGACGTCAACGAGAGAAAATGCATCGCAACAGGTTTCCCAGAGTGTGAGTTCCATGCCAAGACACTAAGGCAAAGAGTGTAGTTGCGTTTATAGTATTTCTTACGAAGTTATAATACAAAATACCCTACCGTATAGAGATAAAGAAACCTGCCGAGAAGTGGTTCAAAAAATATCCTCGTGAAATCCAAAAGAGGTTTACCAAGAAAATTCTAAAACTCGAAAAGGACCCTGAAAAGCGTGGCAAACCACTAAGTGGTGGATTATCTGGTTATTGGGAATTATATTTCGAAAGAAAGTTTAGAATAGTTTACACAATCGATAAGAAGAACGAAATAGTCTACATAGAAGGTGTGAGACACAAAGACGAATTCTAACTAGAGATCAAGTTCCCTGACTAGATCCTTGAAGGGTCTGGACTTGGCTTTCTTGCTTTCCTTTATCTGCTTCATCAGGTCCTTATCCTTCATAACCTCTATAGTAGCCATTATACTGTCAAACTTTTTCTTGGGAAACAGAACATAATCCTCGTTCTTGTGTATGATTTCAATATCCATTCCTATTAACATATACAAGTTTTAAGCATAAATATTGTTCTAGAGTCCCATGCAAAGAGCCCCCAGAGATTATAACAGAATTCATCAATAGTCAACTACTCAACTCCCCCAATAATTCAAAAATATCTACGAAAGAGATTTTACATCCTTCAAATTCCATCTGCCCTCCCTTACCTTTATACGAGACTATAAATGCCCTCTCGGGCTTATACGTCTTTATAAATGATTTCAAATTTTTCCCAATCTTATTTGCACTCGTCTTCACCTCGATAGGTACAATCGAATCATCCATTTCTATTATGAAATCTACTTCAGTCTTACCCTTTGTTCTCCAATATTTCAAGGAAAATCCAGATTTCATGAGCTCCGTCAATACATAGTTCTCAAATATCGTGCCCTGAAACTCCTTAAAACTCCTCTTCACAATAGCATTTCTCAAACCAGTATCTACAAAATAAATTTTTGGTTTCTTTATCAGTTCCTTCGATTTATTGGTGTAGAATGGGGACACAACAGTTATTATATAGCTTTTTTCCATGGCCTTTAAATATTTTCTCAGGGTCTGAAAGGATATTCCTAATGAGCTGGTGATTCCTTCATAAGACACCAGAGCTCCTGTATTGATGGCTAGATATCTCACCAACTTTTCAAGCGAGTCTATGTCATCTATAGAGAATGTTCTAGAAACATCTTTGAGAATCATTGTTTCAATTAAATCCCTCAGGATAACTTTCTTCATCTCAGAATCATCTGTCAGAATAACCTTTGGATAACCACCATAATTTATATGTTCCCACACTATCCTCTCCTTTATTTTTTTTGTGAGTGACTTTATGCCTGACGCCCTCTGAAACTCCTTCAACGAGAAGGGAAAGAGTTTTATTATGGAGACCCTCCCCACCAAATATGAAAGAACATCTTTTCCAAGGATAATCTCTGACGAGGACGTTACCCACAGTTTATTCCCTTTATCTGCCAGATATTTCAGCTTCATTCCTGCATCACTACCATACTGTACTTCGTCTATTCCTGTTATCCCCTCTCCGTCAACATACTGTTTTTCAAATTTTTTTATGTCTTCGTTAAATAGCTCTCTGGCGTCTGGATCATCTAATGAGATGTACTTACCATTATTCTCCCCCAGTTTTTTCCTCAGCAGGGTGGTCTTTCCAGCTTGCCTTGCTCCCACTATTGCTATTATGTCATAAATGCTCGAAACCTTGTCGAAGTATTCTTCAATGTCTCTTTTAACATACATGTATTATACTTAGATTTAATCCTATTTAAATTCTAGTATGACTAAAATTAAACTAGAGTTAAATTTTAGTTAGAAAGATTTACTTAAAGCCCAATAGCTCCAGATACAATTAGAGTCCTCATCTGATTGTTTTTGCTTCAAAATTACTTATCCTCAGGTAACTTACGTAGAAATTTCTTGGTCCTGGAATGCCACATTACAGAATAAGACGGAATTATAGAATATTCACTTGAATCCAACCACCTTAACTGTCACACCATTAACAACATTCTGCTCTAATCCTTTATACGGTAAAGTAGCTCCAAATTCTCCAAATGTGAATGATACCATATATGGACACTTTAGCTTCTTTAATCTTTTAGCTACTGATCCAAAATCAAAATCAATATAAAATTGTATTATCGAACAAGCCACCATCAACATTGCCTTACTATCACGATATCTTTCACAGGCTTTATCATAAACATTTAAATGATCCTCTTTGAAAGACATAGTCCGTTTCAATACCTTACCTTCTGGTTTATATGATGGAAAGACCACATAATCATCTCTATCCTCTCCCATTTCAAGGACAGCAATAGCCTCAACCTGCCCATTTTCCAATTCATCACCAAGCAGATTAGTCACTACTTTGGGCATCGCCGATGGTATCATATCTCCCATCTTGTACAATGAATCCGCTGCCTTAGAAATATCAGATTTAGAGAGTATATATTTCGTAATCATATTCAACATATAAGGACGAACATGTTGTATCTTAGAATATTCCTCTGACGCGATTTTACCGTTTATCTCTCTGATATAGAAATCATCTGACTTAGTTACAGTGAAAACGTCATCACTCTTAGGATCGAATTCAAATCCGGAATATAACTCAAAATCATATTCCAAACCACTTATTCCAATACATACTATATCTTTTTCGGATATTCCTTCAGAAGTTACAACAACTGGTTCTGGAGCAGAAACACCCCCTAGAATCTGCATTTCAGGGTATTTATCTTGAACCCTCCTTAGAATAAAGTCAAGAAAGATATCTTGTCTACAATAATTAGCTGAATAAACAATACATAAATCCTTTCCCTCCAGCTTTGGAATTGTCTTATCTACCGTTTTCTGTGGATCATCAAAGTCGATTTCCTCACTAAAAACATCAACCTCAAAATCCCCGCAAAGAACGGCAACCGCAACTGCATCTTCTATATAACCCTCCTCTGGCGTAATTGTCCCGGAGACCCTCATCCCCACGAACGGCAATTTAAGGTTTTCTACCAGATACTCGAAGAAGTTCCTGAAATCGTTCTCGTCCTTAACAGAGCTATGTACGATTGCAATTTTTCCGTCTTTGCAACCATCAATAAACTCAATAATCTTAGTAGCATCTAGCTCTTCCTTCGTTTGGACATGGACCTTCATCTCCATGGTTAGATATTTGTCAAGATAGAATAAAAGATATTTTTTGACTTATTTTTGTCTATTGCCATTCAAAAGATTCCTTAATGTTTAGTCCGGTTTCTTTACATTCCTTAATTATCTCAGAGGCGATATTCAAAGATGCAGGAGCAACTACTCCTCTTTCTTCAATTTTTCCGGAAATAATCTCCCTAGCAATTATTGCCGGAGTAAAAGAAACCAAAAAAGTTGAAACACTCGCGGTTGGTATCTTCTTAATTGTTTCTTCGATACTATGTTGAATTACTGCACGATAATTTAACATGCGTTTATTTTTTTTACCTTTAATTTCAATTACGCTACAAACATTCTCCTTTTTAATTAGTCCTTTTTTATAATTTTCAGTAAATTCATCTGGATTCTCAAATACTGAGGAGAGAATTTCTATTATATCGCCATTAAAGATTACTGATTCTTTAGCTTTTTTACTTAAAGCCTCTACTATCAGGTCATTTAATTCGAGTTTATTCAAAACAGTACCCCCAGCCACCTCCACGTGTTTAACTGGAACATCTATAAATTCAGGTATTGTTCTTAATTCGGGGTGACCATTAGCTGTTTTAACTTCAATTTTCCCAAGAGGTTCAGGAAACTTAAAATCTCTAAGACTTTTTTGTGAGCCGATTTCAATTATTTTACCATTGTGGAACACTGTAGGTGGAGAGATAGATTCTAGTAGGAGCATGTATGGAGACCAACTCACAACTAATTTTTTAGACTCGATTTTTTCACCAAGGTAAATTTTTACTTCTTCCAAAAAATCTAAATTATTGTCTTCTACAACATGCTTACAGAGAACATCTGTAAAACCTGGTGAAAAGCCTGCATTTGTCACAGCAACCAGGTCATTCTTTATGAATTTCTCATTCAGTTCTAACTGTTCATCGAGAGTAGTTCCTTTCATAACACCAGAATAACGAAAAGGATCAGATGCTAAATCAATATAATTAGTATCTGAATTTAAACAAGCTTTCATCACAGGAACATTGCATGTAGGAGAAGCTGCATTGATTACGACGTTTACATTAGATAAAATCTTTTTGATTTCTTTGGTTTTTGTAGTATCAATTCTGAATTCATCAACTACTAACTCACTATTTATTGAATGTAGTATATTTAATAACTTATTACTTCGATTAAGGTCGATATCAACTAATTTTATTGTGCGTAATTCACTCTTTGCTAATTGAATAGCTATTGCCGAACCTGAAGCACCACAACCAATTAATGCAATTTCCATTTCTAGAAGATACAAATTTAATATAATATATAAAGATAAATACTTATAAGTAGGAATTGGTTTTATATTTCCTATTCTACAAATATTTGATAATTAGATATGTAGTTCTCATGTAGATAAGACAAAAAATGTACGATTGCGATGTTTTAGTAATCGGGGCGGGTGCTTCAGGTATCGTTGCAGGATTAAGTGCTGTAGTTAATGGTGCGGG
>JBDGUQ010000075.1:0-5256 GCA_042215785.1 Candidatus Aenigmatarchaeota archaeon | reverse complement strand
TAATTCCTTGCCTTTTCTAGGTGTAGAATCTGTAGAACCATTATTACCTATAATTATTTCATAACTCACATCTAACGTATCAAGAAAATCAACTAACTTGATAGTATTTTCTTCGATACAATCTTTCTCGTTATAAACCGGAATTATTATAGTGAAATTTTTCATTTATTTATTATAACCAAATAAATCTTTAATAAAGTGACACTATGAGAAAAGCTATTATTTTCATAATAATCATAATTTTAATAACATTTATCAGAATACCTCCAAAATACAATTTACAAAAAGAAGAGTTTGCATTTTGGGGTTGCACTGGAGATTTCTGGGTAGAAGTCAATCAGTTTGCAGAGAAAGGACACATAACTACCACAGACCCCAAATATAAAGCCTTTTCGGAGGCATTTTATCCTATAAGATTCGGTTATCCTCCGTTATGGATAGTTACAATAGCTTCTTTCAAGAATGTTTTCAATCTCTCTAATCCAATAATAGGCAAACTTTTCATTTATTTAATTGGAATTTTAGGCTCCTTCAGTATCTATTATTTCACTAAAGAACTAACAAATAGTTCTGAAATAGGTCTCCTATCAGCTCTAATTCTGAATTTGTCACCTTATTATGTTGTCTGGACAAATATAACCAGATTCATGGTCTTCGCTGTTCCTCTTATCCCACTAAGTCTATATTTCTTGGTTAAGTCAATAAAAGAAAGTAATAGAAAATATATTTTATTATCAGGAATATTCGGATCAGGTGTGTTATTAACTCATCACTTCAGTTTTTGGCCTTTATCAGCAACATTCATACTCTCTGCTGCAACACTTTTTGTCTATCATTTGCTCAAAGGTAAGACGGAAAAGATTAAGACTTCTCTGTTGCCATTAATAGCACTGACAATAGCATTCGTCCTTGGGATGGGGTTCTATATACAATATCCATTCTTTCAAAACATAGCACAAAGTGTATGGAGGGAAAATAGTTTGAGGACAGTGGAACAATATTCTGAATTGGTTTCACCTTTATTATTATCGCTTTTGCCTTTCGGAGTAATAACTTCGTTCTGGAAGATAAAAAACAATAAAAATCGATTAACACTACTTATCTTATCTATATGGACAATAGTAACCTGGTGGGGCACAGAAAGTGCCCGCATATACGATCTAATAAATTTTATACTTCCACTGGAAAATACATTAATTTTGAATGCTATTGTTCCGCAAACGTCTTCCAGATTATTGGTACATTTGGCCCAGCCACTTACAATTTTTGCAATACTTGGAATATATGGCATCTGGAAGTTTTTAGAGAGATTCGAAAGAAAAAGGAAATTAAAAATAATAGTAGGTCTTTTGTTAGGATTATCATTGACCTTCTCTTTGTATAACTCATACAATATATCAGGAGAATACACAGGAACTGGTGTTAACAGCGAAAAATGGGAAGTAATTAATTTCATATGTAAAGAACTTCCCGATAATGCAACAGTGATGTCTCACATCAGTATAGGAGAAGCCATGATACAAAAATGCAATAAACAATTCATTGCATATTACACATATGCAAAAAATCCGGATGAAGTTCATCATGTAAGAGAAAATATATTAATAGAAGAAGATCCGGAAAAGGCATGGAAAATTGCAAAAGAGTATGGAATAACTCATATACTGGTCAATAGAAATAGACACTATACACAATTGGATGGACAGAATAAAAAAATTCATTTGGAAAAATTCAAAAGCAAGTACTTTTCATGGAAATATGAGAAAAATAATTTCGATATTTATGAGGTAAAACCACAAATAAGTGTTTGAGTTATGGCATTAAGAAATATTTTCAAAAACCATAAAATAAAGATATTATTCATTTCTATTCTTATCTTAATTTACTTGTCCCGATATGAAAGTCTCCTAGGACTGGTTGGGTTATATATTACAACTATCTTTTGTGGATTTATTGTATATGATCTATTCTTACGGGAATTCAAAATATATGAAGGGCTTTTTATTGGAGTATTTCTTTCTTTAATTTTATTAGGATTGGTAATCCTCTATTTAAAAATTTATCTTGGAACAACATTCCAAGTTAGTGTTTTGATATCCATAATAATATTTTATTTGGCTTATTTACTCAGAAAGCTATCTCCAATTTCAAACTAAAAAGTGAGACCAAATAACTCAAAACAGTCTCAAATATTTTTACCTTACTATCATCATTTTCAATCCAATTAACCCCAATTTCCTCTATTGATGCCCTCAATCTTTCTGACTTTATTAGTAACTCGGTATCGAAAAACCATTCATCATCCTTTATCCTATCAAGTATTTTTTTAGAATACTTACCGTCCAAAGCCTTGCAACCACATTGCGCATCCCTAAAGCCCACATTAAATAGTATTTTCAATAGAAAATTATAACCTCTAGACAGTACGCCCCTTTTAAGCGACCTCTTTACATCGGAACTCTTCAAATGTCTTGAAGCTATTGCTATGTCATTCTCTTTCTCTATCGACCTCAACAATTTAACATAGTCTAAGAGGCTTGTGGACAGATCAACATCCATGTAGCTTAAAATATCATGATCGCTAGATTTCCAGACCTTTTTCAAAGCGTTCCCCCTCCCTTTCTCAGCAATTCTCCGGTATTCAACATTTTGAAATTTCTTACATATTTCTTTAGAAATCTCAGGAGTGCTGTCTGTGGAGGCATTATCTGCAATTAAAATATCAAAATTATAACTTTTTAAATCGTCCAAGAATTTACATACTTTATCTATACACCAATTAAGTATATTTTCTTCATTGTAAACGGGAACAACAACCAAAACATCCTTCATAAAAATCCTCCTATACCAAAAGAATTCTAACCAAAAACGTAGTTAACAAATAACTTAACTTGTCTTAATAACAATCTTGGATTTTTGAAAACATTCCTAACAATATACTCGGGTCTTATGTAAAAGGACTTATAGGCATGGTTTATTTTTTTTCTCAAAAATTCCTGGGAGTACTCATTATGAAAATACTCTGGAAAAGGGCTATTAACACCTCCAGAATGTTCATAAAAATATGTCCCAGGATAAGGTTTTACAACATTGAAAGAAGCAAATTCTGGATTCAACTCCTTTGCATATTCTACAGTTCTATCCATCTCTTCTTCTGTCTCCCCAGGAAAACCTATCATGAAGAAACATACAGATTTAATACCGAAATGTCTTGTAATTCGGATACCATTATTTATGTCCTCGAAAGTAATATCCTTGCCAATTTTCTGGAGAATTCTCTCAGAACCAGTTTCAATTCCATAATGTATGATTTGACAGCCAGCTTCTTTCATCAGTTCCAATAAATCCTCATCTACCGTATCGAGCCTTGTTTGGCAGGTCCAATTAAGATCGTAATCTTTCTCTATTAGGAAGTTACATAACTTCTCAACAAGTTTTCTATTAACGGTAAACTCTAAATCTATAAAATATAGATTTCTAACATCGTACTCTTCCACAGCACATCTTATTTCTTCTTTCACCTTTTCAAAACTCTTTTTCCTGAAACCATTACCATACATTTCCTTGTTGCAAAAACTACAATTCCATGGACATCCTCTAGAAGTTTCCAGAAGGGCAAAATTGTTACCCATTATTTCATACTGATACCTTTCCATGGACAAAAGGTGAAAGGCTGGAAAGGGAATTTTATTTAGATTAACAGATTCACTAGCCTCATTAATGACAATACTTCTTCCCTTCATATATGCGAAACCTGGAGCACTCTTGGGATTTTCAATAACAGATTTAATATTATTTTCAGGTTCTCCTAAAATTATTCCATCTGCACCTGATTTTTCCAATATTTCCTCTGGTTTAACCGTTCCATGGAATCCCATAAGATATACATCCCTATTTGAAATTCCTTCTACAATTTCCATCGGAATATCTATATCAAAATTTGGACACTGCCACCTATCAAGCGGTGAAGTGGTGATGAAAACCTTTCTTCCTTTTTTCGCCCTCTTAATAGTTTCTTTAATCGACAATCTCTCCGCATTTGCATCAACTATATCAACGCTATAACCTTCTCTTTCCAGGATGGAAGCACAGTTAGCGATAGATAATGGAGGCCATATTCTGTTGTATATAGGTAAATTGTTCTTCTTAGTTACAGGATAATCGAAACAGGGATTAACGAAAACAACATCTTTCATATATTATTCTGCCTTTCTGAATTATTTAAATTGTTAAGAAATCAATTTATCCAAATTTTCCACAAAATTTTCAAACTTGTTCTTCGGGACGGATGCTCCTGCAGCACTTTCATGACCACCACCTACACCACCAACATTCTCTGCAGCTTTGGAAACGGCGTCATTTAAGTTTATATCAGTCTCTCTCCTCGTCCTTATACTCATATCTACATCTTCCTTATCTTCTATACCACATACCCCTACTTTATTATCAGTTATTCCCATCGCAAAATGAGCTCCTTTAGAAAGGGATCCTATATCTATAACCGCGTAGGAAACGTCTCCTATTTCTTCAACTCCCTCTTCTATATCGTAATACAACTCCTTGTCGTATTTGGCTTCTCTCAAAGCTAGTTCGACCAGCTTATCTATCTCGGAAGGCTCCTTGCCGTTACAGAACTTGTTGACCCAGATTCTCTTGAGATCGTATTTGCCTCTAGCTTCTCCCAGAGCTTCGGAAAGCATACCCGATTGGAAGTATATAACTCTCTTATCCCATCTCTCCATCTCGTTCAGGGCCCATTCGGTATTATCTGCATAATCTCCTATAGCTCCATAAAGGGTCACCTTAACAAACTCTCTGGGAAGTTCATCTTTCATAGAAAAATAAGCTATCTCCGAGCTGCTCTTGTCGGTTTCATGGTGAACTTCTCCGGGTATATCCAAATCACCGGGATACGGATGGTGGTCTACATAAATCAACTTATTATTTTTGCTTATTCTCTTCATCTCTTCAACTATTTTATCCTTATGAGCATTGGTTATCGCAATATCAGTAATAGCAACGTTTTGATTCCTTACATCCCCAAGGTCTCCCAGCAATCCAACTGGGTTGGTAAACCATACCTTACCTCCCAGAGCTTTCTTTAAAATTGCACCAGAACAAATACCATCAGAATCGCCGTGAGCAAAAATCTTCCATGACATGTTATCAATCTATTATTTGCCTAACTTATAAAGAATTTGAATGTACAAATATAAAATTTATTCAAGATAGTGTAAACATGAAACTGCAAAAATT
>JBDGUQ010000034.1:0-5272 GCA_042215785.1 Candidatus Aenigmatarchaeota archaeon | reverse complement strand
TCCCTGTTATCCCGAATCGGACATGCGTTTCCGTTCCCTATCAAGGGAATGTCTTTTCAGACTCTGACCCCCTTAGAGGAAGCTCGGGGTTTTAGTTTCCGTTCCCTATCAAGGGAATGTCTTCTCAGACTCTACACTTTGTAAATATACAAATAACTGCAATTTAGAAAAGAGATATTTGGAACCTCCTTTATTATTGACCATTTTCTTTATTTTTTCGCATAGGTTCCGAATGGAAATTATAAAAAAAGAAAAATCAATGGGTTTCTCAAATAATAAAAGCACTGCCATCCTTTATAATGTCATGTCCCTTTTCTCCAATTATACATTTTTCCCAGGGGAATTCAAGACAAGATAATCATTATGATTATTTAAATCTGGGGTGTAAATATATACAATCCAAAGTGGAAAATGCTCAAATTGGTTCAGAAATATATTAATTTTAAAAATGTTTTTATTTTGAATTTATTTATGTATAATTTATTTGTCAGTGAAAAATTTCAGATATTTTAGAACTCTCATTAGAACGACTGCCTTATCAAGAAACATACTTAAAAATCTTCGAGGATTGAATTGAATGAATAAAGAACCCTTTGAATGTAAAATTATAACTCCGATGTTTATGAGTGGACCGGATGGGAAAACACTAGAACTTAGACCACCATCTTTTAAAGGAATGATGAGATTTTGGTGGCGCTCAATCCATGGTCACCTATCCTTGAAAGATTTGAAAAGTAAAGAGGGAAAGATTTTTGGATCAAGTGATGAGGAAATAGGGAAGAGTAAATTTAATATACATATTAAAACTGAAGATATTAAAAGTAATAGTTTTTCTCCGGTCCCTCATAGAAACTTTAAAATTAAAGGAATATCTCCATCTCAAGAATTCTCTATCATTATTTCTTCCCAACACAAAAATTTAGATCATTATTTGCGAATATTAAAATTAGCAATAATATTAGGTGGATTCGGCAAAAGGGCCAGAAGAGGATTTGGAAGTATTAGGATTGTTGAAATGGAAGAGATCAACCTGAAAGTTATTATAAATTTAATTAATGAAATAAATGGGAAAAATAATTATTCATTGAAGAATAATAAGATAGGTCTAGATAATAATTTAAAGAATGAATTTCCTTATATTAAAGAAATCCAAATAGGGAAAGAATATAGTTCATGGGAAAAACTGATCAAAGAGATCGATAAGGCTGCATCTAATAATAAATGTGATTCATTGGGTTTCGCAAAGAAAAAAGTTCGTCTCGCTTCACCAATATATGTATCCGTGATTGACAATTCAGAAAAGAGTTATTTTCCGATTATATCAACTCTTAATACCGTCTTCCCCCAATCCATGAAAAACAAAATAATTAATTATGAAAAGCAAAATAGGTTCAAGGAGGCTATTTTATGAATAAGCCTCACCTTTTTCTTTTTACTATTGGTCCAGTTCAATCTTTTATTGCCCAAGCCAGAAAAACACAAGACTTATATACCGGAAGTTTTATCTTGTCCTATTTAATAGATAAATCTATGGAAAAATTAAAAAATCAATTGAATAATAAATGTGATTTTATCTTTCCATCTCAAAATCTGAAAACCAAGCCTAATAGATTTATTGCTAAGATTGAGTCGAATAATATTGAGCAACTAGGAAATGAAATAAGAAAATACACGGAAGATGAATTCAGGTCGATATCATATTCCATTTTATCAGAAATAGTTAATATTCCAGGTAACGATTTCAAAAATGAATTTGATAAGCACATTAATTCTTTTCTCAATATATATTGGGTTGCATTACCATTGGGTGAAAGCAATTATGAAGAAATATATGGAGAAATTGAAAATTATCTTGGTGCAGTAAAAAATGTCAGAAACTTCAAACAAATTAACATAATTGGGCATAAATGTTCTTTATGTGGAGTCCGGAACGGAATTTTTTATAAAGAACCAAAGAGAAGTTTTCTTTTTGAACACTCTGTGAAATTGCAGGGAATTCCTCTTCGGTACCTGAAAAAAGGTGAAAATCTTTGTGCCATTGGATTCATTAAAAGATTTGCAGGTAAAAAATTCGACAATTATGATAGTAATTTTCCTTCCGTATCCAGAATCGCTCTTCTGAATGTGTTAAACAAAATCAATGAAAATGCTTTAAATAAATACAAGAATTATTTTTTAAATAGTTTCAATGAAGAACTTTTTTACGAAGAAAATCTCACAGAAAAATATTTCGATGACAATAATATTCCAGTAGAAAAGTTGAATGATGCAAAAGTTAAATTAGATGAACTAAAAAAATTATTACCCGAAAATTATAAGTTCGGAAAATATTATGCCGTTCTATTGATGGACGGCGATGATATGGGGCGTTGGTTATCAGGAGAGTATTTAAAAGATAAAACCCAACTTTATAATTTCCATAAATTTTTGTCAGAAAAGCTAGGCGGTTTTGCTGATAGTGTTTCAAAAATTGTGGATGACAAAATAGGGAAGTTGGTTTACTCCGGCGGAGACGATGTCCTTGCTTTTTTAAACATTCATAATATATTTCCTGTAATAAAAAAATTGAGAAAAAGCTTTCCTGATTTTGGTATTGGAAGCTTCGATACTGAAGGTAAAAAATCTTCTGCTTCAGCAGGAATTGTTATAGCGCATTACAAAACTCCTCTTTCAGAAGTCATAAAAGCGGCAAGAAATATAGAGAAAGAAGCAAAATCTATCCAAGACAAAAATGCTTGGGCAATTGGCGTACAGAAACGTTCCGGTGGAGCAAGATTGACTGTATTTAAATGGGGTAATAAAAATAGCGATTTAATCGATTCTTGTTTATATACCCTTAAAGTTCTTAAGGAAAAAAGTTTTTCAAATAACTTTATACGAAATTTAGAAATTGAATTTGGCCATACATTAAATAATAAACACGATAATACTGAATCAGAAATCCATATGAACGAATTACGCCGACTCATATCGCGTTCTTGTATGCTGTTAAGAAAAGATGGAGAGTCGCAGCAAGAATATCTTGAACGAAAAAAAAGAGAAATAAAAGGATTATTTTCAAATCTGAGTCATCTATATGAAAATAGCAACTCTTTTAGTAATTTTATCGATTTGCTTCATATTATTGATTTTATTGCCCGTGGAGGCAATTAATGGAAATTAAATTTACACCATTGGATACATTGTTTTTTAGAGACAGCAAACCATTTACAATGGGGGAAGATAGCTGGGCTAATACAATATTTCCTCCCTTTCCATCTGTAATATATGGTGTATTGCGGAGCTTATACTTTTCAAATAATTTAGGTGAACTAACTAAAGCAAATGAGAATGATGATCCGACAAAACAATTGACAATAAAAAAAATATGTTTTTCATTTGATGAAAATTATTATTTCCCTGTTCCTTTGGATATAGTGCAAAGAAAAAATCAGTTTGCTTCTTTTAAAAAGCTATCTCTTGAAGAGAAGAAAAGCGCGATAACATCATGTCCAACCGAATATATATTAAAGAGCAATGAACAGGTAGAAAATGTTTTCGGTTTGATTCCTCAGAATCAATTAGTTGAATATTTGAGCAAAGGAGAAATAAAAAATTCTCTTGAAGTGCTTAAATATGAAGATTTCATTTTTCGTGAACCGAAAATCGGTATCAAAAAAAGTAAGAAGACCGGCTCAAGTGAAGAAGGAATGTTATATCGTGTTGAAATGTTGCGTTTAGAAAAAAAGGATGGAAAGAAAATGAGTCTTTGTGTTGATTTTGAAAATTTAAAAGTACCGGAAAAAGGACTTGCAAAGTTTGGGGGAGAAGGGAAAGCGGTTTATTATGAATCGGGCAACAATTTTAATCTTTCAGCAAATCGTATTAGCGAAGGATCTAATCAATTTAAAATTTACCTTGCTACTCCAGCGATATTTGAGAAAGGTTGGATTCCTGGTTGGCTGAATGAAAACAATTTAGAAGGAAGTTTTAATGGTATCGATTTAAAACTCCTCTCAGCTGTGATTGGTAAGCCAATTCCTATTGGGGGGTTTGATATGAAAAAAAAGAGGCCAAAACCGTTACAGAAAGCTGTTCCAGCTGGAAGCGTATATTATTTTGAGATAATAAACGGAAACACTGAAAATGCGTATAGTTCTTTTCACCAAAAAGCCATTTCTGATGTTTATCCTGAGCAGGGATTTGGAATTGCATATTGCGGAGTCATATAAAGGGAGGGTGATGATATGTATAAAAAGGCAACACCGCTATTTTTAATTACACAGTCCCCGCTTCATGTAGGGAGCGGTACAGAATTGGGGTTTGTTGATCTTCCTATACAAAGGGAAAAGCATACTGAATTTCCTAAGATTGAATCTTCGGGAATAAAAGGATGTTTAAGAGAAGCATTTGAATCAAGAGGAGAGACTAAGGATGCTGTTCCAATTCTTTTTGGTCCGGAAGAGGGAGACAAACATGCGGGATGTTTAGGTTTTACTGATGGGCGTTTGCTTTTGTTTCCAGTTAAATCAGTAAAAAAAGTTGCTTGGATTACATGTCCTATGGTTTTAAATAGATTTAGTCAGGATCTGCAAATCTGTGGGAAAGATCTTATTCCAGATAATCTTCAAGAAAATGTTATCCCTGCTGGCTCTCAACTCATAGTTAAAGACAATAGAGTTGTATTAGAAGAATTAACTTTTGAAGTTAAAGAAGATAAGAAAAATAGTGGAAAATGTTCTCATTTAGCCAACTGGTTAGCAGAAAAAGTATTGCCTGAAGACGGCATTTATGATTTTTTAACAGAAAAAATCAAAAAAGACATTGTTGTTCTCTCTAATGATGATTTCAGTTATTTTGTCAATAATTCTACGGAAATATACACCAGAACAAAAATAAATCCTGAAACCGGAACGGTTCAAAGCGGATCACTTTTTACTGAAGAATATTTACCTTCTGAATCAATCATTTACTCTATTGCCATGACAACCCCTGTATTTAAAACAAATAAAGACGAATCAAATATTTTTGAAGAGCCTGGATCACCATCGGAAGAAAAAGCGATGGAATTTTTCCTGAAGGGTTTACCTCCTGTAATTCAATTAGGAGGCAATAGTACTTTAGGAAAGGGCATTGTAAGGATTCGGGCTTGGAGGGAATAAATGGAAAATTTTGATAAATTAAGCGATCTTGTTGGTGCCAAAGCCAAATTTGCTTTTAAGTGTGCTCAAGAAGCAAAATCTGAAAAATTTTTTGAGGAGTATAAGTCCCATGTCAAAAAAATTCCTATGCT
>JBDGUQ010000080.1:0-5284 GCA_042215785.1 Candidatus Aenigmatarchaeota archaeon | reverse complement strand
GTTCTTGGGAGTCCTTGAGGGATCTTTTCATTTGTCTTTTCTCCTGCACATCAATCTTTCATTATTATAATTCCGGAAAAAATAATAATTTGCCAAAAAAATGGCAAATTAAATCAATTTTGGGATTTAAATAAATTAGAAAGATGGACAAAGAAAAAATTCTTGCACTTCTTGAAAAAGCAGATTGGAAAAATATTATTTTGAAACTTACTCGTTATGCCTATTGGCAATCTAGAAAATATGTTTGGCGCACGAAATCAAGCGAGGTCCTTCTCATGGGAAAAACACCTAAAGACCTTGCTTGTGAAGCTATTAAAAAAATTTGGGAAGGAACTAGGGATTGGGACCCAAACAAATATCCTGATTTACTAACTCATTTAAAGTGGATTGTTAAAAGTGACATAGGCCACCTTTGTAATTCTTTAGAACATAAAAAATCAGTTAATATTAATGCAAAAAAAGAAAATAATAACGGTCTTGATAATTTTGATCAATTACCTGCATCACCAAATTCTCAACTTCAAGGACATGTAATATCTCCCGAAGAAAACATTGTTAATAAAGAGAACGCGGAAAGATTTAATAAAATAAAATCAAAACTATACAAAATTGTCGATGACGATGAGGATTTACAGTTACTTTTATATTGTCTAGAAGAAGGCATTGAAAAGTCAGAAGATATTGCACAGGAGACGGGTTGGGAAATATCAAAAGTATATAATTTGAAACGAAAGCTTATGCGGAGAGCTTCCAAGATAAAGAACGTATTATTTGGGGAGAAATTATATGATGGATAATAAAAAGAGAAATATATTTATAGATAGCTTCTGTAATTTCATGAGTGAACCAGAACCTTTTACTAAAGAAGAAATTAGAAACGAACTCGAAGAAATCGGAATCAATACAGAATCCCTTATTGACGAAGCCTTGAAAATCGCACATGAGGGCTCAAAAGAGAGAAGGCTTGCTTGGAAGAAAAAAGCTCAAGAAAACCGCAAACGCATAGAAAAAGTGATTGAATCAAAAAAAACTAAAGAAATTAAAAAATCAATTAAAGACAAACTTAAAGAAATATTGGCGGGAAGTTACGGAAAAGAAGCCCAAACTTTTGCTGAATCATATTTCAGAAAAATGGAAGCATTAACTAATAGTGATCTAGAAAAAATAATTGAAGATATGGAAAATCTTAATCTATTAAATGAAATTATAAAGGAAAATGATTGATGAATTGTTCATCTGTAAAATTATTAAATTCAATAGATAAAGCTGAGACGATAGTAAAAGAATTAAAAATACGAGATCCATCTGAGATTTCAATTAGAGATATCGCGATGGAAAGAGGTGTATATGTAAAAGAAGATGTTCTGGAAGGGTCAGAAGCTAGATTAATTAGAAGAGGAAATATTGGTATAGCAACGATTTCTAGCGAAATTCCTGAATGTGGAAGGAAAAGATTTGCTATTGCTCATGAACTTGGTCATTTTGAATTACATAGTAAATCTCAATTAGTAGAATGCGAGGAAGAAGATTTATTAATCTGGAATGAATGCAAAGTACAAGAGATGGAGGCCAATCAGTTCGCAGCAAGTCTTTTAATGCCGTATGATTTATTTTGTAGTTATATAGATCGCGGACAGCCCAATTTCAGAAATATTAAAAATATTTCTGAGAAATTCAGAACTTCGCTTACGGCAACGGCTCTCAGATATGTAAGTCTTTCTTCAGAACCTTGCGCGATTGCTATAACTCAAGATGAGAAGATCAGATGGTATATGAGATCGAAAAATTTCGAACTTTGTCTAAAAGTTGATGAAAAGCTGAGAGTATATGAAGAATTTGATGGAACAAATTTAATTGTTGATGTGCCTACTGCACCAGTGAAAGTTCCAGCAGTAGCTTGGATAAACGGAATCAAAGATCCATATGCAATGATCTATGAACAATCGGTAAAGTTGAAAAGATATAATATTTTGTTATCTCTTCTTTGGATTGATGAGGATATTTATTAATACATTAACATAATGTAGTTTTGTAAAAAAATTCTAGTAAGGAGGCAAAGATGCCAAGAACAGGAGAAAAACCTGGGAAAGGGACTTACAAATGTAGAAACTGTGGAACATTAGTTAAGCTCGATGATAATTCGGATACTCTTCCCCCTTGTCCTAGTTGCAACTGGACTGAATTTGACAGGATTTCTTAGTATTTAATTTTGAGTTGGGAGTAAGGAAACGCTCTTTTATAAAAACTCAAACTGGATTATAGCTGAATATTTAAATATTGATATTGCATGGCAGGAAAAAGACAACATTACCAACCTCAATTCTTACTAAAGGGATTTTCATCTAAAAGAAGTGGGAAATCATATTTTTCCTGGCTTTATCGAAAAAATGCTACTTCCAAGGAAGTAAACATCAGGCATATAAGTGTTCAGAAAAGATTTTATGAAAATGGAAATCCTAAAATAGACGATGCAATCACACGGGAGGAAAATGATTTAGGAATACTTATTAATAAACTACGAAATTCCTCAAATACTAATAATTTAAAATCAAAAGATGCGGCTTCTTTAATTGCTCATCTTGAAATACGCACTCGTCATTTAAGGAAAGGCATGCATGACTTTTCTAAAAATTTCTTTATCGAGAGTATAAATTATTTAAAAATAACTGATAATTTTAACAAGTTTATTTCGATGTCAATAGAAAAGAAAATTAGAGAAGATCTTTTGTCAAAATCAATTCCAAAAAATAAGAGACGAGAGTATAGATTATATATGAAAAGAAAGGCGAGACCGGATATTGAAAATAAATTTAATGCTCTGCTGAACCATGCTCATGATGAATTTCCAAAACATTTGCCAGAAATAGTGAAAAAAGGTCAACTATCTGCTCTTTCAAAATCCGTTATTCCAATAAAACGTGCTGATGAATATATTAAACTTAATTGGAAATTGAATTTTTCAGAGGAACCTTATATTTTAGGAGATTTTGGAGTTTTATTTAAAATAGATTCGCCAAAAAACTACACAACTTTCTGGACCAAAGATTTCAAATTGCTAAATATTTTTCTTCCAATTTCAACTAATCTACTACTGGTTGGTTCCACTTCTTTAGATGTAGGCGAAACGAACGCTCTAGAGCTGAATAAGATCATAGCATCATACTCAAGAGATTACTTTATATCATCATGTAATAATAGACGAATATCAAGTTTAGTTGATTTGATCGGCACTAAATCTGAGTTTTTTACAGAGAAGGAAATTCTCAAATTTTGTAAAAATTTATTTAAATTATAGAAAATAAATTATTATAAATATATATTCGAATAAAAGAAATAATGAGAAAAAGAGCTGCTTACAAAGAAAAAACAGAATGTCTAATAAGTGAAATTAAGCTATCTTTAATTTTGTATGATAAGGGAATGAAAGAATTAAATAATTTATCCTATGGGTTGGATAATATTCATTGGGGACTTGAATTAATATATGTTCCGATCTTTCTTCTCTCTAACTCTTTAGAAAGATTAATTAAATGTGTTTTATGCTTAATTCTATTGAAAAAAGATGGCGACTTTGAGGAAAAACCTTATGACAAAAGGAAAGAAGGACATGATCTTGAAGCTTTACTAAAAAGGCTAATCGAAGTTATTAACAACCCAAAATATAAAAATTATTTTTACGACCTGCATTTAGAAGTGAAAGAATTTGGTGAAGATGAGGCAATGATACAAATTCTGGAAGCACTATCAGATTTCGGGACGGGGGCTAGGTACTATAATCTTGATGTTATTATGAGCGGTGAGTCAAAAATTGAATCGCCAATAGTGGCTTGGGATGGAATTGAAATGGGAATATTGATGAAAACAAGAGGACAGGATGGTTTTAGACAAATCCCCGATGGGGGAAGAATGAAGGAAACTCAAAAAGAAATAATAAATAAAATTAATAAACTTTATATACTAGTAACTAAAATATTGAAAGCATCAGGATTTGAAGAATTAATCTATGGGAGAAAGAATGGAGAGCAATAAATATTCGAAATTGTGAATTCGAAGAATAATAATATCCAATTCAGAATAATCCTCCAAGTTACTTTAATTATAGATGCTGTAGACTATAAAATTCTTGACCTCGGTTGATGACCTCATTTTTTCGTCAGTTCAAACGGCCATCTCAAAATAAGCCTCTTTCAGTTGTTCAAGAGTTTTGCCCGTCTTTTCATGTATCCACCATAGAGTGGGTATCCAATAACTGGCAGTCGGGCCGCCAAAGGCCAGGTAACATAATCCGGTGGCATTACTCAGAAATATACCTTCATTGTTTTTTAATGCACTCAGTGCTTTATCCAGCCATTTATTATCATAGCCTTCAGCCTTTGACCGAATATACGCTTCTTTTTCCAATAATTTCCTTTTTGATTCTTCAGACAATATTATTTTCTTTTGTGCGTATTCTAAGTATTCCGGGTCAGGCCTTGCAGTCAATTTTACGTTTTCATAAGAGATACTGAATTCATCAGATGAGGTCAACAACTGGTTATCAATAAGATTTTTCCAACTCCATTGCCTTCTTGAAACTTCAACAATTTTCCCCACTTGGTCCTCAACAATCACAAAATACTCAGATTTTCTCTCAGCTTTAAATCGGGCCAGCCTTATACCTTGAAGATTTAACTCATTGGCCTTGGCGATGGCATCAGGCAGAAACTTAGAACCAACCAATATTCCCACCGGCTGCTCAACAATCTCATCAATGTTATCTTCATCAATGCCCTCAAGATTAAGCCCCAAAATCCAGCCTCGGATAGCAGATTTTGTTGCTTGATCCAACTCCCAGCCTTTAATGTAACTATCCAGCTGCTCTACTGCCGCTATATCGATATCACCTGCTTTTAATTCAAATATCCTGAGTTCGTAATTTTTTTCACTGATACTGATTCCAATTAAATCAAGCCGCCCCGGTCCAGTTTCCGTTTTTAAACAAACTTGCTGCCGGATAAGTGAGGGCAATGAAATATCCGATTCCGGATTCCAGCAGCCAACTACTGCTGGATTATTCATCAAAAAGGACTCCATATCCCTTTCCGATTTAAACGGTTCCAAAGAACCGATCTTTTCCGTCCGGACGCGCCATATTTCTGAATCCATTTGATTTCTCCTTAAGTATGTGGATACACTTGCGTTCTCATCATCTAATAGAAAATAAATCCTATCATAGTTATTTTTTTGAACTCAAGAATTTTCCTTTCTTGTTGAAAAAAGATATAGGCAAAAAAGCCTATAATTG
>JBDGUQ010000108.1:2671-5245 GCA_042215785.1 Candidatus Aenigmatarchaeota archaeon | reverse complement strand
ATGAAAAGAAAAACGCTGAGAGGTACAAAAACCTGGAGGAAGAGTTGGAAAAACTCAAGACATCAATCCTCTACCAAAGGTTGGATGAAAAGCAGGAGGAAGCTGATGAAATAAGGGAAAAGTTCGAAAACAAGAAAGAAAAACTGGAGAAAATAAATGAGGAATACGAAAATAAGGACGAAGAACTCGAAGAGCTGGAAGAAGAGGAGGAAGAGATAAGACAGGAAATGATAGAAAAGGGACAAAATCAAGAACTTGTCCAGGATCTCCAAAAAATAAAATCCAAGATAGAGACCAAAAGGAACAAAATTGAAAGCCATGACAGAGAGATAGATAGGATAGACAAAGCCATAGAAAAATTGAAGAGAATTGAAAAACAAAAACAGGCAATCACAGGTAAAGGAGCAGTCAAGGAGATAATGAAGCTCGGCAAAAAAGGAGTTCAGGGAACAATAGCCAGCCTTGCCAATGTAAAAGAAAAGTACCAAACTCCAATAGAAGTTGCTGCTGGTTCTCGTCTCAATAATATTGTTGTAAAGGACGACAGAGTAGCCTCAGACTGCATAAAATACTTGAAGAAAAACAAAGCAGGTAGGGCCACCTTCCTGCCGCTAAATAAGATAAAACCAAGGGACAAAAGCAGGGAAGCTAAGAGGCTTCTTAACAAAGATGGTGTAATAGATTTTGCAATAAATCTAATAGATTACTCAAGTAAATACGAACTCGCATTCAGATATGTATTTCAGGACACCCTAGTTGTAGAAGATATTGACACAGCAAGAAAACACATGGGAAAGGCCAGGATGGTCACGTTGGATGGAGATATAATACATAAATCCGGTGCAATGGTTGGTGGACAATACAAGTCGAGGAAAGGAAAACAGACCAAACTATCCGGGTCCGACAAAAGCGATGAAATAGATGAGCACAAGGAAGAAAAGAGGGATTTGAAAGAGGAAATAGAAATCCTGCGTAAAGAAATAGGATCGTTGAATGAAAGACTGGATGAATTGAACGAAAAGAGGAAGGAAGAAAGTGGAGAAATGGATGAATTAGAAGAAAGACAGGAAGAGATAAAGGAGGAAATTGAAGAAGTTAAATCGGAAAGGAAAGACCTGTATGAGAAGAAGGCTAGTCTACAGACCAAAGTAGGTAATCTGAATGTCGAAAAAGCCAAAATTGAAGCCTCTTTAGAAAATCTTAACAACGAAATGGAAGAAGAGGAAGGTGATATGAATATATACGAAGAGGATTTAGAGGTTCTGGAAAAAAGGAAAAAGGAAACCTTAAATGATATGAATAAATTAGGCCCAGTAAATATGAGGGCGCTGGACGAATATAAAAATGTCAAGACAGTTTATGACACTTTGAAAGGAAAGGTAGATAAAATAAATAATGAAAAGGATGCTATTTTGGAAACAGTGGAAAAAATAGAGGAAAGAAGAGAAAATACCTTCATGGAAACGTTCGAAACCGTGAACGAAAACTTTCAGGAAATATTCCACGAAATAACAAAAGGTGAGGGGAGTCTTGAACTGGAAGAGGAGGGAGATATAAGGAGTGGACTGGTTATAAAGGCGAGGCCAAAAGGCAAGGAAACCCTGAATTTGGACAGCATGTCCGGGGGAGAAAAAGCTGTAACGGCACTTTCGTTCCTTTTCGCGGTTCAAAGATACAAACCAGCACCTTTTTACATACTGGATGAGATAGATGCGGCACTGGACGATAAGAATACCAAAAAAATAGCCTCTTTGATCGAGAAGTATTCTGAAGATGCTCAATTCATAACAATAACACATAACGATGTGACCATAGAAATGGCTGATAGAGTATATGGTGTAACAATGGAAAATGGAATTTCCAAAGTCCTAACGATTGAAATGCCTGAAGAATAGAATTTATCAAAAAAATATAAACCACCTTCTCTCTAATATTTATAGTATGTTGGATGAAGAGAAAATTCTAGAACTAATACAGGAAGATCCAGATTGGGAAGAGACAATAGTATATATTATAATGGAAAAAGGCATGGATCCCTGGGATATAGACATAGTTAAACTCGCAAACGTATTTTCGAACAGTCTACAAAAAATGGAGAAATTCGATTTCAAGGTACCAGCCCGTTTGATAATAATTTCCGCAATACTTCTTAGAATGAAAGTAGAAATAATGGTATGGGAAAAGAACGAAGGCAAGAAGATGGAAGATGAGGAAGAGATAGAAGAAATGAATCTGGATGTCGATATTTCAGAGATACCTGACATGGACGTTCCAGCAAAGAGAAAACCAAAAAGAAAGGTTACCTTAAATGAACTCACAGAAGCATTGGGCAAAGCTTTCCGGACGCAGAATTTACGGAAGGATAGAAAAAAGAAGTTCAGAAAAAGGGTTCAAAATGCTGTTCCCAAAGACGACAAGGAAGATATAGAAAAAAGAATTGATGATTTATATGGGAGAATAACGCAAACGCTCGATGACCTAAAGAATAATAGAATAACCTTCTCTTCTCTGGTTCCGGATTGGAACAGGAAAGAAATAGTAAGTTCCTTCCTCCCACTTCTACATCTGAATGGG
>JBDGUQ010000108.1:0-2661 GCA_042215785.1 Candidatus Aenigmatarchaeota archaeon | reverse complement strand
AGAAGAATATTTAGGAGAGATTTTAGTAAATTTATTGAACAATGAAAACCAATAAACAAACATTTAAGTATTAAATTTCAAATAAAATTAACACGGGGGGTCGTGGTCTAGTCAGGCAAGACAGCTGGCTCCAGAGATATTACTGGAGCATTGAAATCCTTTTGTGGATTGATGAAATTTAATGGAAGAAACCAGCAAACCGGGGTTCAAATCCCTGCGACCCCACTAATATATTAAAAATCTTCATCCTCCAATATTCTCTCAAAAAATTGTTTACGGATTTCATCTGATTTATCTTCATCTGATTCCATTATTGACCTTATTAAATCTATGAGTTGGTCGGAAGCCATCTGATTGGGTGTCATAACATAATCTGCACCTATTTCCATAAGATCAGGAGCCATTCCGGACTTTTTAAGTCTCACAATCTTTGTTGCATCAGTCTCGAGTGAAGATATTTTCAAGGAAACTTTGAAGAATGGAATTGTCGATATAATCATATCAGCATCCTTATAATTTAATTTTTCCCAGGTCAGTTCATCCATAGCATCTGCAAATATGTAGTTTTCCGGTTCCCTATCCAAATTAAGTTTTTCCGGGTCATGTTCTATGACCACAAAATCCTTGTCTTTTTCTTCCAAGAAGTCGGCAATCATCTGCCCGAGGACATCATATCCTGCTATTATTATATGGTTTTCGATGTCATCAGGTATGTTTGATTTAATAAATTCGAAGTCCCCCATAGATTTCAAAGGAAGTCTATTCGACAAGAAATTACTTATTTCCTCTGAATAATAATCCGTATAGTAAGTAGTTATCATAGTTACAATAGATGCCAGTATTATTCCGTTGAATACATCGCCTTGAATTTTTCCTACCAAAAATGCCTGTATAGATATAACAATAGCTATCTCACTTACTTGATCTAAATTAAAACCACTTATATATGAAGGTCTTTCATTGTAACCATATCCCATCAAAGCAATTGCTGTGATGATTGGTTTTAAAAGAACTGTCATGGTTATAATAATGAGTGCGATCAACAAGGAATCTAAATTGGGGAATTCTAGGATGGCACCAAGGGAAAAGAAGAGAAGTGATGTAAAAAAATACGAAAGAGAACGCATTGTTTCTTCTAGCTCTATATTATATGGAAAATGAGAAAATGATATTCCAGCCAGAAAGGCACCAACCACTATGGATATGCCCATTGTTTCGGATAGATACATCATAAAAACAAGGAGTGATAAACCCGTTGCCATCATGAGTTCTTCAGACCCGTCTGACAATTTAAATACTATAGGAAAGATAAATTTTCTAAAAGTGAGAGATATCAGAAGCATTACAAATGAAATAGATAATATAGTGACAATATTCGTTTCGAAAAAGATTGAAGAAAGTAGTATTATCAAAAATATGCCTATAGTATCTTCCATAAGATCAATTGACTCGGCCAGTCTCCCATGTAATAAATCTATTGTTGTGGATTTCTTGACAAGACCTGTACCGATAAGAGATGAACTCAATGTGGCGGCTATTGTAACATAAACAGAACTCATTAAATCAAGTCCTATTAGAGTAGATAAACCAAAGGCCATTGATCCAACAACCACAATCTGGATAATGGTCGAAAATAAACTCCCACTTACAACATGTTTTAGTCTACCTGGCTCGAGTTTTATACCAAACATAAAGACAACAAATGCTATTCCCCATTGGAGTATATCCAAGAAACCTTCTTCGGCTATGAATATACCTGATAATATGCCAGCGATTATATACGCAGGTGTCGTTGGATGGGAAAATCTTTTGAAAACGAACAACACTAACGTTGATGTGACAAATACTATTGTCAACAAGTAAATAATATCTATCATTCTTTGGCACCCCAATATAACAACTCTCTATCCATCTCTATTTTTTGATCGAATTCTTCTTTATTATCAAAATAAAGTTCCAAATACTCATTCATTTTGTCCGCAATAAGAACATTTTTCATTATGATGTAATCCGCACCTAAGTCATATATTTCAGCAGCCTCTTTACGTGCTGTTGCCCTGAGAAATACGGTTGCATCGTCATCTTTATCTTCAATAATTTTTCTATTTACTGACTGGTCGGGTGCAAAACTTATTATGAATTTCGCCTTTTTTATACATACAGCACGCCTCATTTCGTTATGTGTGAAATCTCCGAACATAAAATCCACATTTGCTTCTTTTAGATATCTGACGTTATCGGGGTTCAAACCTATCACCAGAACATCATCAAAGTATTCCTTCAAAACCGGTATGATATTTCTGGCTATATCATTATAACCTACCACTATGGCGTGATCTTCCAATTCCTTAAAATCATAGTTCCCCTTACTATCAGATTCAAACCTTTTCAAATACTTATTAAAAAAGTCATACAGTTTGTGATTATTTTTTATTATGTAAGCCGATGAACCCATTGTCATTATTGCCATCAGGCTGAGATAACCAAGTATATTATTACCTATTAGTCCCCTAGTGACAGCCAAGCCTCCAACAACAAGTGAAAATTCACTTACCTGTACCATATTTATGCTCCCAAGAAATGTTGTTTCTGGGGTGAATTTTTCCCTGTTTATTAGGTAAAACATTATCAAAAAATTTCCGACCATCAAAACCAAGGAAT
>JBDGUQ010000033.1:0-5263 GCA_042215785.1 Candidatus Aenigmatarchaeota archaeon | reverse complement strand
CAAAAGGAATTTTACTTTGGAAAAAGATATAATGGGTTCCAACTACTCTCTGACAATAAAAAACAATAACAGAATTCTGCTGTTGGAATGGAACAATAAGAGTGTGACGGAAGAAATGATCACTTCCGAAATTAATGGAACTCCGAAACCCGGGACAAATACTATATTAAATCGGAATGGTGTCATAAATTTTAACTAGGAAAAAAGGTCAAATATTTTCATCCGACTTCATGGTTGGTATAACAATATTCCTACTGACTATTGTCACCGTTCACACTCACCAAACAAATATATACAAAAAAATAGAGAGACAAGAAGAAATGTTGTTTTACGAAGAAATCATGTCAGTAACTGACACCTTGATGTTGAGTGAAGGTTACCCCCAAAACTGGAACAGCAGTAACGTTCAGGTTATCGGACTGGCATCTACCCCAAATAATCTTAATAAGACAAAGGTACAGCGTTTTTTGGGTCTGGATTATGAAAAAGTGAAATCTGGACTAGGATTTGGGAATAAAGAATTCTATTTTGAAATGAGGAATAAAACAGGGATTATCGGAAGTGTGGGGAATAAAGATTACAACAATTCAAAAACCATCAATACCGTGAATAGGGAAGGTTTGATGGATGGAAAGAAAATTAAATTATCAATAATAGTGTGGGATCGAAATGAATAAAGGATTTATTTTTACCTTGGACGCAATTCTGGCACTGGGTCTAGTCCTGGTATTGGTAGGTGGGATTGGAATTTATTTCTCCATAAAACCCGAAATGGAATACAGGAATGCTCATTCACAGGCAGAGGATGGAATGGAACTGCTATCAATGCAGGTAAGGGAACTTGGTACTTATGTAGATCTAAAAAATGATAATCTAACAGAAAGTCCCAATCAAACAGTTTTGGAACTAATAGGTTCTCTCTGGGTAAGCAATAAAACGGAAGAAGCGAGGAATGTAACCAAGGAAGTTCTGGGAAATTATGTGGAAAACTGTTTCGAACTTACATTTTCGGACGAAACTATATACCAAAGTTGTCCACAAAAAGGTGACAATATAGCTATTTCAAGTAGATTAGCATCGGGTTATAAAACAGGTGGACCGTCCAGGGGTTATGTTTCAAGAGCTTTCTTCGACAAATTGAGAAAGGTAACATCTGAACACGCTTACTTTGGAGGATATGTGGGAGATGGAAACGTAACAAGAATAATTAACCTGGAAAATATGGATTCTGTACTGGGCGTTGTTATAGATGCCGATGTAGGAGGTAGTTTTGACCTATATTTGAACAATAATTTCTCCGGGAGTTATGTTCCTTCCTACGAAAACATGAGCTCTGATACATTCACTGTATGTAATTCCACCCTTAACAAAGATTACTGTTCCCTTTTGGAAAGTGGTAGTAATACCGTAAAGATAAATTTTACCAGTAACCAAAGCTCGATAAGGGGGGGTTTCATAAAATTCAAATACAACACAACCGAATTCATAACAGAAGAAATGGCCGACAAATATGAATTTCCAGGAATAGATGGATTAATAAACTTATACTCCTCCATATATGTTCCCGGAAACCTAACCGGTATGGGTGGAAAATTACACTACAAAACCGATGGAACCATATTTCTCAAAATCGGCAATGCAACAGTTTACCATAACGATACCGATGAAGAAGTTACAGTATTTTTGGAGAACTCCACCATAAATTCAGGTATAGAAAATACCGGACTTGAATATGATTACCTAAGTAAAAAAACTATTCCTCTAAGACTTGGATTAGAAGAGATGGCTATGGGTAAATATAGACCTATAATCGATTCAGTTTCCGTAATAGACGTTTCAGGAAGTATGGACGGAAGCAAGCTAAATGAGGCAAAGGATGCCTCGAAAACATTTTCAGATGTTATTCTCAATGTCTCGGGAAACAGGATCGGTGTAGTTGCATATGAAAGTATTATAGATACCGTTCAGGAACTTACAGATGATGACAATAAAGTAGAAAGCACTGTGGATGGGTTGGACGCTTACGGGGGAACCTGTATAGGGTGTGGTATATTGGAATCCATAGATGTCCTTGATGATCCCAAGTATGAAAATATAATTGCCAAGAAGTCCGATTGGAAATACAATACTTCCTACCCTCTAGGTGAGCCTCCAACAATAAATAACAATAGTTGGGTTGGGATTAATTACGATGATTCCAGCTGGGAAGAGAACCATTCGATACTCGGATTTGGACCAAACGCCGATACCACAATAGAAAATAATGGTGGAAACTATTTCTTCCGGAAAACATTTTATTATGACGTGGAGAAATACAAAGATGTGAAAGGATATCTAAGGTCAGAAGATTTCGCAAACCTCTATATTAACGGATACCTTATAAATAACGATACTTCAAAAAATGATGGGAAATATTGGAATATAATAACAGGGGAATTCTCTGTAGACGATATATCAGGATTTTTTGAAGATAGCTATGAGAGATCTACATTGGGTTCCAATTGGATCATTGATACTGGGTCAGAAGGAGATGAAATAGACATAAACAGTATCTGCGGTGGGACGATGGGTTCCAATTCAGTTTCTTTAAGATGGAATGATGCAATTCTTGTTTCGGACTTTAATCTACAGGAGGATGAATATGTAACAAAGATAGACTACGATTTCAAGCAGGGTGGTGATTCAGGTGGCTGTGAAAATCCAGAAAATGGGGATGATGTTTATGTGGAATATTTGGATTCTAACAATGAATGGCAGGAATTGAAAATGCACGACGGTGGAGAAAATGATCCGCCAGAGGGTTCGTGGAGGCATTACAGCTTCAGTACTCCCGAAGATGGTTTTCATAATGATTTCAAGATCAGATTCAGATATACGGGCGGGTCAGGTTATGACTACGATTACTGGGCACTGGATAACTTTACCTTCACCGTTTCGGAAGGTCATAAGGTCAACGAGATAAATGAAAGCATATTGAACGATGGCAAAAATGTCGTTGCCGTTAAATTAAAGAATTTGAATGAAAGTGAAACGTATAGTTGGAAAACAGACTCAAACTCCGAATGGAACGATGGAAGCTTTGTAAACACGACAACACATGATGGCGAACTCAAATTAGAAGGCATAGGTTCATTGTATTATGATGATTTCGAAGATGGAAATTTCAACGGCTGGTCTTGCTCTGGGAGCTGCGGGGTCAGCTCGAATTGTGCGGAAATTGGGTCCTATGCAGGTTACATCAACGAAGAAAGTGGAAGTGCATACTCCCCCGAAATTGACCTAAGTCAAATGAACAATGCAAACATTAGCTACTGGATAAAGAAGGGGTCAGATGGATGTAGCGAAGAACCCGATGGTTGGGAAGACCTATATGCAGAATATTACAATGAAGATGGAGACTGGACACAGTTAGACTTCTTCGATTGTGGTTCCATAGCGGATGGAAGTTCTCAAATCGTAGAACATCAACTACCTTCAGATGCACTACATCCAAATTTCAAGGTCAGGTTCAGATTAAGAAGTGGGAGTGGAAGTAACTTCGATTACTGGCATTTCGACGAAGTCAAGGTGGAGGGAGCTTCTTCTGAAAAGACAAATGGCAATTATATATCAAAAACCTTTGATGCGGGACAAAACGTTAGTTGGATAGAATCGGAAATAAGTAATATTACTCCAGCAGGAACCCAGTATAAAATAAATTATTCTGACACGGAGAACTGGTACAAAGATATAGATGAAGTACCTAAATCCAGATATCTCAAATTCAATATTTCAATGAAAACTGAAAACCCATCAAAAACCCCAAAAATAGATCTAGTTAATATAACCTACAAATCCAATGAAGTAGAATTTGACTTCAAATTGGAAGGAAGTTTAAAGAGAAATAAATCAATGGTAGTTATGTCGGATGGAGAGGCAAATGAAGAAACGGATATGGAAAACGTACCAGATCACAACAGCAATGGATATATAGATGCCAAAGATCACACAATAGAAGCTGCCTGTCGGGCAAAGGAAGACCACAATATCACGGTCTATGCAGTGGGTTTCGGAACAGGAGCAGACGAAGAAACATTAGGACTCACTGCCGATTGTGGAGAAGGAGAATATTACTATTCAAGTACTGGAGAATTGGAATCTATATTCAAGAATATAAGCGAAACGCTCCTGGAACTGAGTTTTGTAAAACAGGAAGCTGAAATAACAGGAGATTTCACAAGTATTCTATACCCGGATTCCTATATCAATTATAGTTATACGGCCAAGAATGATTCGCTCAAGTATGGTGAAACATCTTTGACATTGGAAAGTTCACCTTTCGGTGGAAATGTAACAAGTCCCATAAATGGGTCATTTGAAATACCCGAAAATACCAGGCCACTGGGAGGAAAGGTTACTTCATACTCTGCCGATTATTGGACTGACAGATTGTTAATTAAAAATATGTCAACAGGTGATTGGAACCATATATACAGATTATGGAACTTCGATGAATCTTACCAATCGCTTGGAGATCCCTACTATGTCCATATACCTAGGGAAATGATCTCACAAGAACATACCAACCACGTAAGCATAGATACCGCTGTCTCGGAAAACGAAACCAAAGGAGGTTCTCCGGATAATAGAGTTATATTCCAAGTAGCCTTCAAAAACTCAGTTCCTTATACAGATGTTTACCCGAAAGCAGAAGGGAGTACGAGGAAAATATACTACGATATAGACAGAGATGGAAGCGCGGAAAGCTCTGTTTACATTTCAATAGGTCCAAATTCCTCTGATATTTACGATCCGGAACAGGATGCAATAGACGATGCATTGTCGAGACTCATGGACAGGTTGAACTTCATCGATGACACTGGAGCCGATGATGGAAACAGTACAAATCCTATAGATATAAAGATACCAGAAGTCAAATTCGATGATGCAAGGGTTGGTGGTGTAAAATGGTTATGGGGTCCAAATATTTTCACATTGAAGGTGTGGTAAAATGAAAAGCAAGAAAGGAATACTATTTTCGGTAATGACAATCTTTCTCCTATCCCCACTAGTATTGCTTACGATTAGTCATACCGAAACTATGAGGGGTTATGGAAAAAAGATGGGTGAAATAGTCCGTTCTAAAGCAGGATTTTTCTTCTTACAAAGCATAGATAAGGATCTAGAAAGGGGTATTAGTATTGTTGGTAAAAGAAGTATCACGTCAGCGATAAATTACGTTATTTCAGAAGGGAAACCTCTGGAAAATCCTGAAAACGATCTG
>JBDGUQ010000103.1:2455-5385 GCA_042215785.1 Candidatus Aenigmatarchaeota archaeon | reverse complement strand
TCTTCCGATCTATCAGAAGTAAGCGTTGTGTTGCAATATAATGTTCCTCTACAACCTCCTGTTGAAGTATCATAATTTATTTCTATATCCGGATTGTAAAGAGTTCTTGTACTACCTCCCAATATTTCCTTTTCCTTTACCTCATAATCACCCGTTGTATTGGCATGAACATAAATCGCCTTCCCTTCACTATCACATGACTCGTCATTATCACTGTCAACACAAATTTTGAAAGCAATATACTTATCTGGATAAACACCAGCGTTGTATTCTAAGTTAAATGTATTATACTCGTTCATTGTAAATGCAACATCGTTAACTTTTGCTATTACACCCGGTTGCGTACCTGGTGTCAAGTTTCCTGGACTGTTAACTTCGTATGCATAAATATCATAAGTATGGTTTGTGTTCGTTAATACAGTTGAAACATTCCAAATCATTGATTCTTCATAAAGTCTGGGTTCTCCACCAGAGAATGTTGTAGTATCCAAAGTCTCCCAACTAGATCCGTTATAACAATCCCAATAAACTATATCAGAAGTCATGTTTGCTCTGAATTGTAGAATTGATTGGGACCAACATGAAGATGAAATGGTGAGATTGGTTTCCGTAGCTGAATTGTTCCCTCCTTTAACCTTCCATAAACTTGAATCTTGTGCGTTTGTTATCTTCGAATAGTTGAAGTACATTTCTCCAGAGGTACTATTCGAATATGTGTTCCAATCTCCATCTGTTGCATTCGATGGATCAGTCCACGAATGGTAAGTTGAAACATTCCAAATCATTGATTCTTCATAAAGTCTGGGTTCTCCACCAGAGAATGTTGTAGTATCCAAAGTCTCCCAACTAGATCCGTTATAACAATCCCAATAAACTATATCAGAAGTCATGTTTGCTCTGAATTGTAGAATTGATTGGGACCAACATGAAGATGAAATGGTGAGATTGGTTTCCGTAGCTGAATTGTTCCCTCCTTTAACCTTCCATAAACTTGAATCTTGTGCGTTTGTTATCTTCGAATAGTTGAAGTACATTTCTCCAGAGGTACTATTCGAATATGTGTTCCAATCTCCATCTGTTGCATTCGATGGATCAGTCCACGAGCCAGAAAAACTAGTGGAGTTGGCATCTTCTTGGTTTGTCCAAGAATTTGTGTAATAGCCTTCAATTGAAGTGGAGTTGGCATCTTCTTGGTTTATCCAAGAATTTGTTTTTCCTTCCCAGCTAAAAGGTTTAATTGAAATTCTATCAGCAATCAAACCGGTCTGGTTTGAATAGAACCAAACCTCGTTCTGACCTCCGAATGATATATTTTCAGAACCACTAACATATTGGTTTTCTGTCCCAACAAAATCTTCGCAAATTCTCAATCTTACTTCATTGTTATCATCAATCCATTCGACACTAAAGTTGAGGTATTCTCCTATACCTATTCTATCTTCAGTGGTATTGGCATTGTTCCAATCATTTATTATTCCTGGTTCTTCGTTACCCCCTATTACTGTAAAATTAGTTACATTCCTGTATTGTGAATCATAGAGAGGATTATCCTTACCTGGCCAAGTAACATCAACATCTTTGACTTTCACAGAACATTTTATCTGGTCATCTTTTGAGAACAGTGTTTCTGTATCAGTATTTTCCAAAGTCCTATCTGTCTGGTCTTCTATTTGAATCCAGTTATTTTGTCCATCTATATTCTTATACCACTTGAACTTTGCCTCGGAAACATTTTCCTCTTGACCATAATCATAATCATTAAATGTATAGTTACAAGTCAGGACAGAATTACTATCTGGATCCTCAGGCTCAACATGCACATCAGATGCATAAGGCCTGCTGTTGTTAATATAAGTATAATCCACAGTCTCATTCGGTTCCCCATACTCCATACTATCTTCGGGTGTCATTCTACAATTATATTTCTCGGCATTTCTGATATCTTGAATTTGGACTTCACACAAATACCATGTATGGGTCTCATCTGGTGGACTCATATCTGGCCATTGAGAACCCCCACTTCCAATACAAGTAATTGTTCCCGTTTGTGATATGGTTCTGCCCCAATAACTGCTTCCCCATATAACATAATCCGCGGTTGGGGCACCATCATCTATATCGTAGGTCCAGCCCACACAATAAACACTATCCTGTATAGTTGGATTTTCTGGCTCTATTGAAACCGGACCCATTACAGGTTCTGCATTTGGCTCTGCGCAGGCAGAACTAGTCCAACTAGAAACACTTCCATCAGTACCCACGGCCCTAACGTGATAACAATAGGCCTGTGAATTATCTGAAGCCGTATCATCGGTATAATCTTTTGAGGTCGTGTTAGCCAAGAAAGACCAAGTGCTTGCCCCCTCATTTCTTCTCTCTATTGTAAAGGTTTCCAAATTATCTGCAGATCCGTCCCAATCCCAAGACAAATCCAAACTTCCCCCTTGGTCATTGGGAGCATCACTGACTTCCAAATTAATTGGATCCTCTACTTGGATATTATCAACAACAATATTTTCATTAGTATCATAAGCATATGTACTTCCGTTGTAGGCCGTGGCATTGAGTGTGTAAGTCCCATCTTCAACATTTTCCGTGTTCCATGTAGTACTAAAACTTGTATCCGGATTTGTATCGTTTGTAACGGGGGATCCTATCTGATTCCAACTACTACCTCCCGAAGCCTGGTAATAGAAAGTAACTTGAGTTGCATGGTCTGCTACTGAAGCAGTTATTGTAGTATCTCCAGAAACTGTAGATCCTGCCGAAGGACTACTTATACTTACACTACTTAGGCTTCCAGTAACAACTATACTGAGAAGTAGGAAAACTATTCCTAATGCTACCATCATTGCATTTCTCTTATCTAACTCTATAGACATAGGCCCTCCCTACCTCTAACTTTTCTAATTTATTTTGTTGCCTAAGAC
>JBDGUQ010000103.1:2179-2445 GCA_042215785.1 Candidatus Aenigmatarchaeota archaeon | reverse complement strand
TTCTAAAAAACCAGAAAGAAAATCCCTCCTCACACCTAACCTCTTGGCTAGTTGGGATACGGACATAAGACTTTTTTCCAACTCTTTAATTATTTTACTCTCTAGATCATCAGGTATTTCTCCTTCCGACATCTAACAACCTATGTATTGTTATAAAATCATCTTAATATAAAGTTTACTATGTTATAGTATAGTATTTTTATTGTTACTATATGGTATATTTTTAATAATTAAATTATTCAAATGCATGTATATTATATTCAAAA
>JBDGUQ010000103.1:0-2169 GCA_042215785.1 Candidatus Aenigmatarchaeota archaeon | reverse complement strand
GTTTTTATTTATTTTTAATATTATTTTTATTTTTAATTTAAATAAATAAAATAATTATTTATAGCCAGAAACAGAATTTTTTAGAAAGGAGGTGTGTTAAATGAAAAAAACAATAAAAAACCTTACAAAGGCTTTTATAGGTGAATCACAGGCCAGAAATCGTTATACTTTCTATGCTAAAGTAGCTAAAAAAGAAGGATTTGAAGAAATAGCTGAAATTTTCTTGCTAACGGCTGAAAATGAAAGAGAACATGCAAAATGGCTTTTTAGATTGATAAACAAGTTAAAAGATAAAAAAAACAAGGAAATAGAAGTAGATGCTTCCGCACCAACAACATTGGGAAGCACTGAAGACAATCTAAAAGCAGCTATAGAAGGGGAACACTATGAAAACAGCGAAATGTATCCAAAATTTGCAAAAATAGCTGAAGAAGAAGGCTTCGAAGAAATCGCAAAGAGACTAAGAGCAATTGCCAAGGCTGAAGAACATCACGAAAAAAGATACAAAAAACTTCTTAAAGAGGTCCAAGAAAAGACCGTCTTCAAAAAAGATAAAAAAGTATATTGGGTGTGCAGAAAATGTGGTTATGTCCACGAAGGGGAAGAACCACCAGAAACATGTCCATCATGCAGTCACCCAAAAAACTACTTCGAAAGAAAGTGCGAGAAATATTAATTTTAGGGGGTGAATTATGTGTTATCTAAAATACCAATTAATCTTGAAAAAATAAGCAAAGAAAACATAGACAAAGAAATATTGAGAGCCGGTCTTATAGCAGAACTAGACGCCATAAATCTTTACGAAGAAATGGCAGCACTTGCACAAGACAAAAACATAAAAAAAGTTCTGTTGGACATAGCAAAAGAAGAAAAGGAACACGTAGGAGAATTTCAAACACTTCTATTACAAAAAGACAAAGAACAAGTAGAAGAAATGGAAGAAGGAAAACAAGAAGTAGAAGAAATGACAAAAGGTGAATAGAATTACAGAAAAACTACAATTATACAAATGTAACGTCTGTGGAAACATAGTTTTGGTCCTACACCCAGGAGTAGGAGAACTCGTATGCTGCGGACAACCAATGAAACTCAAAGAAGAGAAAACAGAAGATCCGGAAATAGGAGAAAAACACTTGCCAATAATAGAAGAAAGCGAAAAAGGAATCAAAGTAAAAGTAAGCACAGTAGAACATCCCATGGAAGAAGAACATCATATAGAATGGATAGAAGTTACTGTAGACGGAAAAACTCAAAGAAAATTCTTGAAACCTGGAGAAAAACCAGAAGCACTTTTCTGTCTAAAAGGAGAGAAAATAGAAGCAAGGGAATATTGCAACGTACACGGACTTTGGAAAAATGAACAAAAATGATTTAGATGAAGGAACTTCTGAAAAAAATCCAAGAGCTCAAAAATTCTGAAATCAAAAAAACAATAGATTCTAGAATAAAGGAATTTGAAGAAATTGGTAAAGACCCCGAAAAAATATTTCAGGAACTTTGCTTCTGCATTCTTACTGCAAACTACAACGCAAAGAGAGCAATAAAAATTCAAGACAAGATAAATGATTTCTCTACACTATCTAAAGAAACACTTTCCAAAAAACTTAATGAACTTGGTCACAGATTTCCAAACAAAAGAGCAGAATATATTTGCCTTGCCTCCCAAAAAAAGAAAGAATTGCTCAAAGTTTTAGACTCCCTGAGCGGCAAGGAACTGAGAGAATGGTTAGTAGACAATATAAAAGGTCTAGGCTACAAAGAATCCAGCCACTTTCTAAGAAACATAGGCTACAAAAACCTTGCAATAATAGACTTTCATATAGTTGATCTTCTTGTATCCCATGGTCTTATCGAAAAACCAAAAACTCTTACAAAGAAAAAATATCTGGAAATCGAAGAAGTTCTCCAAAAAATAGCCAAAAAGGCTAATCTAACCCTGGCAGAACTGGATCTTTATCTTTGGTATATAGAAACCGGTAAAATCCTTAAGTAGAGCTTTCCTATTCCTCCCCTAAAACAAAGACAACCTTTATATACTAGTTGTAACTATTATATAGTAACACTATAGGTGTTTAATATGTCTAAGCCAAAAGTAGATCCAAAAAAAGAAGCAGAATGTCCATATCACAATAGTTTTTACTGCGATGGAAATAATATTCATTGCTATTC
>JBDGUQ010000074.1:0-5446 GCA_042215785.1 Candidatus Aenigmatarchaeota archaeon | reverse complement strand
GTGTAGGCCCTCCACCGGGACCGCCTCCATCAGCGGTAGTTGTGGTCGAAGAAATGACACCACCTTTGGTATCGCCAACCCCATCATCCTGAACCTCCATAAAACAATTTTCTCCTTCTTTACAGGCAATATTACCCTCATAATCCGTAAGTCCGGTGCCGTTACTCTTAAAACCTTCTATTTTGTATACTTTATAAGTTTCTTTACCTGTAGGTGTATCCACAACCACTTAATCTACTATTTCATAATCATGTACAGCTAACGTTGTTTTATCCTGAAGGTAAACGAAAGGATCGTCCACTTCACTATCATACTCCATTTTTGGAACCAATTCACCCTCATCGTTCATTACATAACCATCGGGAATAGAATTACTACATTTTTCTCCTCTCCTACATGTATTACTCCCGTCATAACTCATAACATTGGGAGAAATAAGTATCAACAAGGCACATGTGAACAGAGCAAAAATTATTTTACTTTTCATTCAGACCCCTCTTCAAAGACCCCATAAATTTATCATTTGTCCCAAATAAATAGTGATTTCTCAAAACCACATGTGACAATAATATGTTTTTCCTTCCTAACTCTTCAACCTTACCACTGATATGAACATTAAACATCTCATTTCCACTTTTTGGAACATCAAAATGAATTATATAATACTCCAAACCCTCATAAACATCAGTTGATATTTTAGTTGGGAAAATTTTATTTTTATTATCGGTATTGATAATATATGCATTTAAATCTTTCAAATCTGTGGAAATTACTAGCTCCGATTTTACAAGGGGTTTAAATAAACTTGACTCTCTACCAAAGGATTTGGTTGAAAACTCAACATTTACCTCCTGTCCTGGAGAAAATTCAGTATTATCAGGTGTTACATTCACAGAGTATTGATTAATTGGTTTATAATTAATATCCCCATAGTTAGAAAAGTTATAGCCTATATAAAATACCAAAAATCCCAAAAAGACAAGGATTATTATCCATTTCTTTTTAAATTTCATATAATATAAATTGTCCTTTCACTTTATAAAAATTTACTTCATTTTATGAGCCTTTGAATTCTCCACATGTTCAGGTAAATTTGCACCATCGAAACCAAAATAATAATTTCTTCTTGCATGTTCTCTAAAATGTTTATCATTGGTTACTACTATTAAATTATCATCACCACTTGGATTCTTTACACTGGCAGCATAAGGATATGTCTTTTTGAAATTTTCTCTATTGTATTTTCCATCCCACTCATTACCATCCCACTGACCTTGCAGAATTTCCTCATAAGGTAAGGGGATTTGAGCATCTGTAATTATTTTTCCAGATTTACTTATAGCAGATAGAGGTTCCATCTCTCCCAAATTGGCCTCTTTTTTGCCTGGGGCTGGTGATTGTGTAATAAAAACAACCTTTTCAGAATTCCCCATATTGTATTTTTCTTGAGCTTCAGTATCAGGAACGGAAACAATCTTTTTCTCATCACTATCCCAGGGAACGGGATTAGCATACTGATAATCACCGGATAAATCTACGGGTTCACCTTCAGGATTTTCTGGAAATTTATTGTAAACAAACCCAACTTCATCGTTAGTATATATGGATATTTTATCGTCCGAAGTCAATACTTCATATTTTCCATCGTCATCAAAATCTCCAACTAAGAACTCTTCGGGACTAAAAGAGGAAGTTATATCGGGCAAATTCTGAAGAACGTGTTCCTTCGTAGATTCAGAAAGAACCGGTTTCCAAACACCATCCTCTCTCTGATAAAAGTCAAATTCATAATCTTTACCATCTTGATCGTTAACAGCTATAAAATGCTTTCCATCCAACATCTGTCCATCTGTTATCGTTTTACCTCGGGGAACCTCATATTTTTCAAAATCTAGGTCCTGTTCGTCTATTTTCCAATCGGCAGTTAAAACATCCCTCTCGCCGTATATACCAACTTCCTGCTTTCCATCTCCATCTATATCATCTTCTCTAATTTCTTTTACATGCTGTCCTTCCATCACATATATGGTATTGTGTATGTCACCATCTTCCTCACCAAAGGGATAAAAAGCCAATAAAGCTCTTTTATCTCCATTAACTATTTGATTGTCGGCAAAAACACCCTCCACATTCTCATCTCCATCAAAATCATGTATCCTGAACTGATCAATATTCTCTATTTGTTTTTCTGCAACTGCGTTACTCTTATCTATTTCCGAACTTGGATCCCTTTTCTGGGCCAATGCCTCATTATCTGTACCAAATGGTGAAAGTAATAACAAGCCTGTACTAAGACCTGCAGCGGTCGCCTTTATTTCATCTTTATACTCATTAAACTTGGAAGTCAAATAATTTATCATGTATTATTATTGATGAGTAACTAATATAAATGTTTTGTTCCTAAAAGGTAATTAACTCGATGGAGTGAGTTATAAATTTTACTATAATTAAATGAACAATTTTAAATATGCTAACTTGTAAAATAGAATAGAAAGTATAGCCCGGTAGTCTAGTGGCCAAGAAAATATTCGGTTATACCGGATTGATTGGTAAGATGTCGGGCTTTGGTTCTCATACCAAAGCTTTGAGCCTTCGTGGCTATGAGAAAAGACACCCGGCGACCACGGTTCGAATTTGAAAAACGAAAATCCGTGCCGGGCTACCATTTCCTTATTTATTTCAAGAAGTTAAACATTAAATATAATTTACATGTAAAATAATGCAGGGTATTCGTCCATGAAAAAAGAAATTTTGATAATCACGTTGCTAACAAGTTTTTCTTTGCTGTCTGTATATACATTAGCTGCTCAAGCAGACGTTACTGTTTGGGTAGAAGCTGCCCTGGGTGTATCTATAGAAGGGAAAAATGAAACAATTTGTTACAGGGGAGAAGAATGTGGTGTATGGTTGACAATAAATAATGACGCCAATATAAGGGACAAACTAAAATTAACAGCCGGTGTATATCCAGAAACTGAGGGTCACATATTTTATGACTTCGAATGTGCAGAAACTATAGGGGAATGTGGAAACAAAACAGTAGAAAATATGATACTGACTCCGAGTATAAACCAAACTCAAGTATATCTAACGATAACACCTATGGCTAGTGAAAATGTAATAAGTCAAAATGCAAGAATAGAAATATTTGGCTGGTCCCAGACAAACAACACTTACAATGATCTACATAATGTAAGTATAAACATGCAAACAAAAAACTATATTTGGGATCCTTTAGAAGCTCCGGGGTTAAAAATGATATCTATAATAATACTGTTCATAGCTTCTCCCTTGATCTTCTCAAAGTTAGTTACAAGAAACAATCAATAGTCACCAAGATTTTTCTGTTCCATTTCAGCCTTAATTCGAGAAGCCGTTGACCAACTCTTTCTAATATAATCTGGAAATTGTCCCTCTTCCTTGAGAATATTTTTCAAAAATTTTATCGTCCTACTATCAGATGGGTACCCCTTACCTATAGTCTTATTCAATTCCCTTTCTAATTTCTCGATACTTCTATCACGAGTAACCTTTGCTAGAATACTTGCACCACTAACCACAGGAAAATTCTCGTCGGCGTAATTCTCAACCACCATTTCGACCTCGTCTTTCAAACTATCTTTGAGTCGTGACCTGAGTTCTGCTTCTATCTTCTCAGTATTTGCTTCAGTAGAATCCACAACCACCTTATCGGGCTCCAATGCATCTATAATTTCGGCCATCCTTATCGATTCTATTCTGTTCAAACTCCTCTCCTCCCTTTCTCTATCTATATCCTTTGCAGTAACCTCAATAATCACAAAATCCTTCGCGATATCTTTTATCTTGGAAAATAATTTATTCCTCTTATAAGAGCTCAGATCTTTACTGTCTTTCACACCTATCTCAGAAAGTTTATGTAAATCGTTTTCTTCTACAAGCAGACCACATAATATCATATCTCCTACTACTGCACCTCTACCTGCCTCGTCTATACCCAAAACTGTTTTAGACATCCAAACACCTTTTCTAGTATATTACATAAGTTAATAAGTATTACACATTTAATTCAATCTATCATTTCTATCTGTGCTCTGTTCTCAATAATTATCTCTGGTTTATCCTTGAACATCTCAACTTCTCCACTGACTTTGACTTTGCTACCTTTCACCTTATCGAAATTTATATTGAATTTATCCAGTGAATGCGAAAATATCACAGCAGTAAAACAGTGATTCGGATATTCACCACCAAAATTCAAGAAAACATTATTGTTCTGACTTATATATGAATCCGATACTTTTCCTCCAACGGTTATTTCTTTATTTTTGAATTTCTCGGCTTCACACGGATCCGTAAAATTGTTTCCATTCTTCCTCCACTTATCTTCTTCACTCCATTTACAGCCAATATTATTATCAATTGCCTTCTTCTCAGCTCTTTGTATTTCTTCTTTATATTCAATTTCGTCAGAAAACCTAGCTATTGCCAACCCTTCTCTAACCATCTTCAAATTAATATTCGTACCGTTAAAGAAAACATATCTCAAATATCTATCATACATGTCCTTGTTTTCCGAATACCTTTCCAAAATAACCTCTTTATCCAATATAAGCTCCTCCAATCTTTTTTTGGCATCATCATAACATGGATAGCCTTTCTCATCCGCATCTATCCCGAGCAACCTCACATTCTTCCCACCCTCGACTATTATAGTGTCTCCGTCTATAACCTTAGTAACAATCGCCCTTTCCATCGACTTATAGTCCAGTGAAGACAATCGTAAACTCAACAAAAAACCGCCTGCCAGAATAGTACAGATTATAAAAATATGTACCAATAATTCACTATCTAATTTCATACAAAAAACTAAATTCTCCTAGTTTAAAATTGTTTTTTGGAAATAGTAATACCGCAATAACCAACTATAGAATTAACATCGCCGGAAACTTCATACGATGTAGTATATTCAGCAATTTTGCCTTCAGAAGCCACATCACGCAGTGAATATAACATGGAAGCTATGGGGCCGTAACCACATATAGTTGCGTTATATTCTTCTATAACACCTAAAAAACCTTCTGGATCAAGTTCTGTTATTTTCTCAGCAGCCTCTTTATCTACCTTTTCAATATAATCTAATTTATTCTCTAGAGGTCCACCAACAGGGGTATATGCATAATTATCACCAAAGTGTGTAAAGTCCGATGAAGCAATGATAACAACATCTCTTTCAATTTCTGACGTCGATTCCTTGATAGCGTTTCCAACATCTTTGAAACCCGTGGAACCCATCAATCCGGCATTCAGAGATATTGGAACGAAGTTCACCTTTTCAAAAAAATACTGTAGCCAAGGTAATTGGACCTCTACACTATGCTCCTGATCATGTGCAGTCATATCTTTTTCCAGTATATTACTCTTATCTAAAATTTTTTCGGATAACTCATTATTTATTTGAGATCTT
>JBDGUQ010000089.1:0-5457 GCA_042215785.1 Candidatus Aenigmatarchaeota archaeon | reverse complement strand
AACGCCTATACATTTTTCAAGGTTCCATCCCGATTACAAAGTCAAAGACATAGAAGCAACTCCTATTGAAACTATAGAAAAAGCTATAAAAATAGCCAGGGATAAAGGTATGTACTACGTTTACGGTGGGAATGTTCCTGGACACAAATCCGAAAGTACATTCTGTCCGAACTGTGATGAACTCCTGATAAAAAGAAATGGACTGAGAATAGAAGAATTCAATATCGACAGAGATATGAGATGTTCATATTGCGGAGAAGAAGTTGATATAAAGGGTAAAGCATGGATACCTAACAGGTTATTCGAAAAGTAAAATTATAATATTTTTAAGGTGTGTTGGATGAGAAAAAGATTATTGATCGGAATAATATTTATATCAGTATTTCTATCTACCAACGTAGTTTCTGCCCAGTCTCTAAGCTATATGGAAACCAACGTAGATGTGAATTGGGAAAGTTTAACTTTCAATACAAATATAATATTCAATGAAATGCCGGAAAGGTTTTCTTACCCCATTTTCTATGATATAGAAGAATTCAAAAGTTCAGCCAATTTCAATAACTTTCAATGTAAAGTTGAAGAAAAAAAATGGGGCAATGAAATAATATGTGACCTATCCAGCGTTGAAGGAAGAGGTAAAACCTTAAAGTGGAGCTACAAAACTGAGAGCGTGTTAAGTGATGTGGAAAACAAAAAGATGGCCGATTTTGAGATAAAAATACCATTCGAAACAGAAAAAGCTGTTTTCAGAACGACTTTAAGTGAAGGACTCATACTTACCAAAGAAAATGAAACCTCGTCCCTAGTTCCTTACACGCCTCGCAACGGAACGAAGGGTTCCAATGGAAGGCAAATATACGTTTACTGGGTAAAGGAAAATCTTCCAAAGGGAGAAGACTTCGGTATTTCCCTTATCTACGAAACAGTGGGACCTACGAATAACGGCACCGATAACACGTTCTTGATTTTGCTAATAGGAAGTGTACTGGCCGTATTTATACTCATATTCTTTATACTGAAAGGGGAGAAAAAAGGTGTGGAACTTTCGGTATTGAAGGAGGACGAAAGAGAAGCGTATGAAATAATAAAAAAATACGGTGGCGAATGCAAGCAGAAAAGGATAGTTTCAGAAACGGAATACAGTAAAGCGAAGGTTTCTAGAATGATAAAAAATCTCAAAGAAAGGGGCCTAGTGGAAGTGGAAAGGATCGGAAGGTCAAACAGGGTCAAGACAAAAAAGGATGAAAACAAAGACTAGGGCTGGTATTTGTAGATAACCGCAGCTTTCTCATAATTCCATTGATTAAAAGTCTTTATTTCAACAAATTCCTTGTTTTCGATGATCTCTTTGGAATATTCAGGAACTATAGGCCCGAAATTATAAACCAAAACATATTTTATATCATATTTCTTAATAGTTTCCTTCAGATCGTCTTTATTTTCAGGGAATGGAATCGTTTTTCTTCCTCCAATTACCCTTATCCATGGATTATTGGAAGATATGTTCCACTCGGGATAGTGGGACGAATATATTTGTGTCATAATAATCTCTTCATTACCTGTATTCTCTTTTACATACAAACCAGCTTCCTTGAGAGCTAATCCACTATCTCGATCTTTAAGAACTCTATCATAACCCGCATAAAAACTCCCGATAGAAAGAAGGACTATCAATACAATTAGAAAATTATAAACTTTGGTTCCGTATCTTTTAACTCTAAATAACGTAAGTGCAGCCAACAAACAGAAAATAGGATAAAAGCTGACTAGATATCGTATATTCTTGTTGCCCATAATTGTTAATATAAATGGTATGAAAAGGGAAAGGATTAGGATAAATTTTTCATTTCCTTTCAAATTTTGGAAAAATAAGTCTTTCAATGAGACCAAGTAACCAAAAAATATAACGATAGTCAAGGGACCAAAAATATCGTAGGAATTAACTATATAATACAGAAAAGATTTACTTGTCATGGTAGTATATATTTTAAAATTGGAAAGAAATCCCCACAATGGATTTCCAAATAACATATGTTGATGGATTATCCAGGGTGTTAAGGCCGTGAAAAATCCCAAGAGAATGAAAAAACATTTCCTGAACTTTTCCTTGTAAGTAAACCATATAATATATAGTGGAACTAAAATTATTCCGATATATCGTGTCAGAAATGATAATCCAAGTGAAATACCCAGTAAAAAGGCGAATTTGCCATTTTCTTCTTTCATGTTTAATTCAAATAAATACAACGAAGATGTGAAAATAAGGACGAAAAGACTTTCGGACAAGAATTTGTTGCTATAAAAAATGAATAGTGGTAAGGATGTGATTAATAATCCAGTAACCAAACCCATTTCTTTAGAAGAAAACATCTTTCTACCGACTTTGTATATAGTTATTATAGATAGTGAATAGAATAGAAAGGGTATTAACCGAGAAAATACTACATTAACAGGATTCGCGCCAAGGATCGAAGAAAGGAGTGGAAATAGAGGAGCTCTGAAAGCTTCAACAGGACTACTTAAACTCAAGGAATAAAAACCGCTTCTTATATTTTCGGCAAGTCCGAGGTAAATTGCTTCGTCCCACCACAAACCTTTATTTATAAATACCAAAGAAAACTGTATAATTGCAAAAATAGATATTACAAAAAACAGAATAATATTCTTTGATTTCATAAAAAAACCTCAAGCGTTTACATTTATATAAATTGGTGAAACCAAAATAAGTAATGGTACTATGATGTTTTTGTCGGATCTTATAAATTATGCAGTATGGTACGTTATGATATTTTTCAGTATGGTCTGGCTTCTCACATTTCTGAAGAACAGGGACAATTTTTCAGGCAATCCCGGACCACCACAGTCTTTGCCTTCTGTTTCCGCCATAGTTCCTGCCTACAATGAAGAGGATGTTATAGAAGGTACCATTTCCTCTTTGTTGAATCTTGATTATCCTAAAGACAAGTTAGAAGTAATAGTTGTGGACGATGGTAGTGAGGATAGAACGTTGGAAAAGGCCAGAAAATTCGAACCGGAAATAAAGGTGATAGAAAAAGATGAGAATAGGGGCAAAGCACACTCTTTAAATGTGGGTACAGAGATAGCTACAGGAGACTTCGTTGTCTGTCTTGATGCGGACTCCTTCGTTGAAAGTGATACCCTAAAAAAGATGATTGGATACTTTGAAAATGATAATGTTGGTATCGTAACACCGGCCTTGAAGGTGAAAAACAACGAGGAAAGCTTCCTAAGTAAGATTCAACACGCAGAATATTTACTCAATATATTCATGAGAAAGATAATGACATTCCTGGATACGTTACCAGTTGCTCCGGGGCCATTTTCGATATATAGGAAAGAAGCGTTGGAAAATCTAGGAGGCTTCGACGAAGAAAATATAACGGAAGATATGGAGATAGCATTGAAGTTCCACGATGCAGGATACAAGATAGAGAACAGTAGCGACGGCCTTGTATACACCATATGTCCCGAGAAGGTAAAGGAACTGTATAGACAACGTTTGAGGTGGTATAGGGGCGTTATATACAATACGTTCAAATACAAGCACATGTTATTTAACCCCAATTATGGAAATCTGGGTATTTTCTACCTTCCACTGAACCTTATATCTGTAATTATGATAATGTTCCTTTTTGGCTTAATAGGATACAATGTATTGAACAATTTCTTATCGACCTTCTGGAACCTACAAATGGTAGGTTTCAACATATTGCCCTTCTTCAAAGAACTTAATTTGATACCGTCACTGGACTTGTTCCTATTTAATTTCACGACAATACTTTTCGTATCGATAACAATAGTTGGAATGGGTATGTTATACGTTAGCTTCAGAAAAACCGATGAAAAAAGTCTGAAGAACAAGGCAGGATTTCTTTCTTACCTTTTTATATTTCCAGCTCTTTTAATGTTATTCTGGACTTCATCCATAATACATGAGGTACTTGGGATAAAGAAAAGGTGGTAAAATCAACAAAGAATTGGACAAAAAAACACTCGCAACAGCTGCTGCAGTATCCCTTGTAATATTTCTGGCTGGAATATTTGTCGGCTGGAATATAAACAAGCAGAAAATAAACGTAATGAAAGACAGGGTCGAGAATATAAACAGGAATCTTGAGGGTCTGCAAACGGAATTCCTTTTCCTGAATTTCATAGGTGAGAATGCGAGCTGTCCTTTATTGAGAAATAGAATGATAGAGATAAACGAGGAAACTTACAAATTGGGCAATAGGTTGACAAGCTACGACGAAGGGGCTAAATTCAAAAATCAGGAAAATTTACAGGAACTCAAAAGAAACTATTACCATTCTCTTATCAGATATTGGCTTCTCAGTAGGAAAATGAAAGAATCTTGCGGAACTGAGAAATTCATAACAGTCCTGTATTTTTTCAACGAAGATTGCGATAAGTGTAGTGATCAAGGATTTTTATTGAGTTACTACAAGAGACAGTTGGATGAAAAGTTATTGGTATTTACTTTGGATGCCGACTTCGAAGATCCCTTCATCAAAGCACTGCTAGATTACAATAATATAGAAGAATATCCATCGCTTGTAGTCGAGGGTCAAACTTACAAAGGATTTAAAAATAAGGATGAATTGGAAGAAATATTCTGTGAAAAAGAATCCGGACTTGAAATATGCTGAATTTGGTTGGTTTTGAAGTCCATTTTACAAAAAAATCTTTAAAAGTCTTTTTTGATTCTAAAAAGTTCTAAAAAGTTTATTGTAACAGTTATAAAACCTTAAAATACTTCTTTGTGGTGACGGAACTTTCCTTGACTTCTTAATATTTTTGTCGAAAACCGTTACGGGAAGGCTTTATATACCCCCTGAAGGTAAGTTAATTACAACAAGCAATGATTTTCTCCCTCTAGGGAGGATGAGCAAAAAACAATTAAGGTAAAAAAATGAAAAAGCTAATAGCGACCGCACTCAGTGCTTTAATGGCGCTGATGGCAGCAACAGTACCAACACTAGCAGCAGACTACACTCTAGCAGACTTTCCAGAACCGTTCGTCGAAGATAGCAGTCCTAACTTCACTATCGTAGTCGGTAAAGACGCTTCCGTAAAGGACGTTGTTTCCGGCCTAAACGTAGCCGCAAGGCTTGGTGGAGAAACTGTCACCACATCAACTGGTGAAACATCAGTTCAAGGTGGAGAAACAGAAGAAGTTGGTCTAGAACAGGCACTATCAAATGAATTCAGTGCTACACTGGATGACAACGACATAGCTGGACTACAAGATAAAACAGTATCTTGGAACAGTGAAGATGTCGATGTCGAAGAAACAGTTTCTGTAGATAACGCCAAGGTCATGACATCCGAAACGGATGAAGACTTTGGATCTGAAGTCTACCTAGGAACCAGCACAAGTTCTGGTGCCATGACTTACAGTTTGACTATTGATGACAATGACTTCAATAAATCAGCTGT
>JBDGUQ010000002.1:0-5571 GCA_042215785.1 Candidatus Aenigmatarchaeota archaeon | reverse complement strand
ATTTCTTCGACCACAACTACCGCTGATGGAGGCGGTCCCGGTGGAGGGCCTACACCACCTTCCCCGACAACAGTTCCTTCACCCACAACAGTCCCGGTGGATTCAACACCACCCGCTGTGAATGTTGGACATTCACCTACAAATGTGGGACAGAGTGATACTGTAACAATAAATGCTTCCGCGAGCGATGCATCAGGAATTAAGGAAATAAGGATATATGTGGATACCGGAAGCGGTTTCAATTTGATAGAAACCAATTCCTCTTCGGTATGCAAAGCTGTTATAGGTCCGTTTTCCCGGGGTATGAGTGTTGATTACTACGCTGAAGCAGAGGATAACGAGGGCAATACAGGTTCTTCCTCCACGGAAGGCTTCAACACCGGTTGTAAAGGTCCCGAATGTATAGATATAGAGGTGAACAAGACAGAGGTCCACATGAAGCCAAAGGAAAGCACGACCCTGGAAGTAACGTTGAAGAGTGGGAGTATGGAAGAAGAAACTATGGAACTTTTCGTGGAGAACTGGGATGGGGACTACTGGTTCGATAACACTTCATGCACTGACTGTTTCTACACTGGATCTTCCCCAAACGAAGACAGGAATATTACTATGGATGTTTCTTCAGGCGGTGAGAAAAAAGTCCACCTGACTTTCGAAGTAAATGATAGGAAAAGACCGGGGAGATATGTTATGTCTGTGAAGGGAGTAGAGGCTTAACGAGATTATAGTGGTTTTGCAGCATGAAGAAGTCCATATGTAACTGTACCGAAGATTGCTACATAACTTAGGAAATTGAAAAACTTCTTATGGGATTCTGGTTTCTTGACTTTTGATAGTAAATATTTACTCAACATTTTTTTAGGCCCTTTATAATTTCTATTTATGTAATTTGTTGTGTAACCATACGAACTCTGTAACCTATTCAATGCCCATTTCTTTATAGTGGCCAAAGGTATGTAATCCATTTTCACTTCTATTCCCCCTTTTTTTATCGATTCTAAAATATCTTCCATTGTATCTCCTTTTATTTTGTTTACAGTGGATCCTATCATATATTTGTCATGGGCATCACTACCAACTGTATATGGTTTTCCTACCTGTTCTACGAATTTTATATTCTTCCTGTTGGAAGATCTCTCTATGTTCATAGAATTGAAAACTTCTATCGCATCACATTTGACTGACTTTTTACCTATTCCTTTGCTTCTAATATCGAATGGATGGGGAGCTATTGCTATCCCGCCTTGTTCGTGTATGTCCTCTACAGTTTTTTCGGTCGAACGCCCGGGTTGTACGTGTTTTTCAATACCCAAACCCAGTATATGACCGTCCCTACTACTTACTTCCTCACCCGGTATGACCATGACATCATATTTTTTGGCGTAACGCATCGCTTCTAATGCCCCTTCTATTCTATTGTGGTCAGTTATTGCTATACCATCTAGTCCCAACCTGGCAGTTTCTTTGACCATTTCTTCGGGGGTATTCATACCTTCATGATATACTTTAGCACCATGAGAATATGTTGTGTGCGAATGCAATTCGAAAAGCATATATAGAAATTAAATGAAAAAAGTATTTAAAACAAAAAAGGTTATAAGATAAGTTTTTAAATAGCATTCACATAAGTATAATCATGGAATTTCTCAAGGATGTTTGGAACAAAATACGGAATGTAGTACTTAATCCTTCTGATTTCTTTGAAGAAATCGAGGAAGAGAAAAACAACAGGTACCCCCTTATATACCTGATTATAATCGAAATAGTTCCAGCAATTTTTTCGTATTTCATTCTCATGTTAAACATATCTCCCATAAGCATGGGGTTGAGAAGTTATGAAGCAGTTAGCGGCATTTTTGTAATATTTCTAGTTTTCTTTAATTACTTCGTAGGTATTATAGAAAATATTATATCGGCGGTTGTTATACATATATTTTGTGTTTTACTTGATGGTTCCGGTGATTTTAATGCTTCGTTCAAATCTATTATATATGGAGCAACACCCTCTATATTGGCCGGGTGGATTCCGATTGTTGGTATTATCGCCTTTCTGGATTCCATTTACTTACAAGTGAAGGGAATATCGGAGCTACATGATGTAAGTATGTTAAGAGCTCTGGGCATTCTGTTGATACCTGGAGTTATTTTATTTGGTATTGTTGTTTTTGGTGTTTTGTTTTATTATGGAATTTTCTCAACTAATACGGCGGTCGTTCCAACATCTCAATTGCCTGTTGGGAATTTTTTGAATCTGGTACCTTAAATAGAGAATCCTTCTTTTATCGCAAAACATTTATATATTTAATATCAAAATTTAAACCTAACCGATGAAATTGAGATATAGATTTCAATGAAAAGAGGTGTTTAAATATGAGTTATGTAAAATTTGATGTTCCAGATGAACTGAATGATACCGTATTGGAAGCAGTAGAAGTTGCAAGGGCCACGGGAAAGATAGGCATAGGGACCAACGAATCCACGAAGGATATAGAGAGAGGCGACGCTGATTTGGTTGTTATAGCCGAAGACGTCCAGCCACCGGAGATAGTAATGCATCTAGCTCCCCTATGTGAAGAAAAGGATATTCCTTACGTTTACACGAAGAGCAAAGACGAACTCGGAAGAGTTTGTGGTATAGATGTTCAATCTGCTTCTGTATCAATAAAGGAAGCTGGAGATTCTGAGGATTTGATAAAGGAAATCATCAGAGAAGTTGAGAAATTAAAATGAGTAGGTGTTTAGATGGCAAATGACGATGCGGTACCAGGCAAAGTTGTACAAGTCCTGGGAAGAAGTGGAGTGATGGGAGTCCTTAGAGTTAGGTGTAAAATTCTGGAAGGAAGAGACAAAGGAAAGATTCTAGTGAGAAATGTTATGGGACCGACAAGAGAAGGTGACATATTGATGCTCAGGGAAACAGAGATGGAAAGTAGTGGCAAATTCCAGTAACCAACTCCCGACTTTTATTTCTATTTATACAATATCTATTATGTGGCTTCAAAGAAATGGAAAGTGTAATTGAAATATTCGGTGGATAGCAAGCAAAGTTCAAATTTGTTTCTATTGAAACAAAAAGGTAGTATGGGGAATTCTAGGCAACAATTGATCATACTAAAATCATAAATATATTGAATAATATACTTGTTTTATGAAAGTAGCTCTTGTTGGAGTACCTAATTCGGGAAAGTCTACATTTTTAAAGGCTGCTACGCTTGCGGATGTAGAAACTAACAATTACCCATTTACTACTATCGAGAAGAATGAATCTATAGGTTATGTCAGGGTGAAATGTGCCTGTGAAGAATTGGATAAAGAATGCAATCCGAGAAAAGGTATGTGTATAGGTGGAACGAGATTTATACCAATTAAGATGGTTGATGTGGCAGGGTTGGTTCCTGGGGCACACAAGGGCAAAGGTTTGGGAAATCAATTTCTGGATGATCTAAGGGATGCGCCCGCTTTGATACATGTTTTAGATGCTTCCGGGAGAACCGACAACAAGGGCGAACAGGCCGAAGATTTCGATCCTTATGAGAGTGTTAAGACTCTTGAAGAAGAATTGGATTTTTGGTTCCTGAATATCTTCAATAGAGAATGGAATAAATTGAAAAATAAAGTCGAGATAGAGCATAAAGACTTCGAAAAACAGATGCTAAGCCGTTTTTCGGGTCTAAATATCAATAAGTATCATTTACATAAGGCTATAGAAGTTTCTGATGTAAATACGGAAAGATTGTCTTCGTGGGATAAGGATGATAAATTGAGGTTCGTCAAATTTTTAAGAAGAATATCTAAACCAGTACTTATAGCTGCTAATAACGTAGATTTGAAGAGTTCCGAAGAAAATATAGAAGAATTAAAGAAGAAAACTGATGAGGAAATTATTCCTTGCTGTACTGAGGCGGAACTTACACTCAGAAAGGCTCATGAAGACGGTTTTATAAAATATATCCCCGGAGATAATGAGTTTGAGATTGTGGATTCCGAGGGATTATCTGAGAAACAAGAGAAGGCGTTGAATTTTATAAAGAAGGATGTTTTGGATAATTTTGGCTCCACAGGAGTTCAGGAATCTATAAATAAAATATTTTTTGATCTTCTTGGGATGATCGTTGTCTATCCTGTTGAAAATGAGAACAAATGGACCGATAAGAAGGAAAACGTTTTACCTGATGCTCATCTCGTTAAGAAGGGAACAACAGCAGAAGAATTAGCCTTCAAGATACACTCAGATATAGGAGAAGATTTCATTGGAGCGATAAATGCTAAAACGGGGAGAAAAATAGGCGCAAACTACGAACTAAAAAATGGCGATGTTATCAAAATTTTGACATAGACCCAGATAGGACTTTAAGAAATGAGGTATTTTATAAAAGAAAGGAATTTATTGGGGTCTGAGAATCTTTTTTCCCATGACTTCCCAATAGGATACTTCTTCACCCTCGGAAAGATCGCTTTTCATGTCGTCTTCTGCCGCTACTTCAAAAGTTTCGTAACTTTCCATGTCCATCAACTGGACGGAATTACTGGAAACTGAAAGTACTTGTCCTGTTCTCTTGTCTATTATGGGAACGTCTACATCACCGTCAGATGATTCAACAAATTCATATTTTTTCCCATTTATAATATCTCGTCCTTTGATTCTGTACTGTTTGTGCCCATGTTTTCCGGGTGCGGAAGTAGTTATATCCATAATCTTACAGATCTTATCGTCTATAAGCACGTAATTTCCTTCTCGAAGATTTTTAACTTTTTTTCTCTCTTTTGGCATTTGTACCAACCTCTAATTCTTTTTTGATTTGATTGTGTAGATTATTTATCTACAAACTAGCTTTATATCTCTTTCCTTTACAGTTACTCTTCCGGCGTGTTTTGTAGCTACAATAGCGTCTCTGGCCAAGTCTTCTGCTATTTCCCTTACTATTTCTTCTATTTCTTGTACTGCACCTTCGGAAATTCTTTCTACACCAGCGTTTTTAGCTACTCTCTTTATTGGAGCTAATGGTAAACTCATTTATAACCCACCTCCTTGAGTTGTTACTAATTATTTTAATTGTAGTTAAGCTTTTAAATATATTTTTTAATTAGCGCCTTTTAAATGTGTTTTGGTCATATGTTACAGAAACCAAAAACTATGAAAAATCTTCACCATCTTTCGGTCAGGTGCTCATTTTTTCTTTACCTTTATACTTAGTCCTTTGTCTTGTTTGTTGAATCTTTCCTTGATATCTTTTTTTACATTGGAATCGAAACCAATGAATACGTCATCCCCAAAGTCGATAACAGGTACAAGCGCCTTTCCTGTTTTCTCCAACATTTCCCTCAGAAATTCCTCGTTGTCGGATACATCTTTTTCTATGAAATCTATTCGATTTTCCTTCAGAAATTTTTTGAGTTTTCTGGAGTGAGGACATACTTGAGTAGTATAAATTAACACGTCTGTCATTTTCAACACCTCCACTTAGCGGTTAAAAGAAGTAAAACAAAAATCGAATTCTATAAAAGGAATTGTTTTTGAAACATAAATACTTGTTTAAACCTATATTTGATCTTTTTGAAAATGGGAATTCA
>JBDGUQ010000158.1:0-5661 GCA_042215785.1 Candidatus Aenigmatarchaeota archaeon | reverse complement strand
CTGCCTTTAGCAATAAAACAATAAAAAAAGTCCTTAATAAAAGAAATGTTGAGTATGAAAAATTGGATGACAAAGAATTAACAAAAAGGGCTGCAGAACTTATATCAGAAAATAAAGTAATAAGTTGGTTTCAGGGAAAAATGGAATGGGGTCCAAGAGCTTTGGGAAATAGATCAATATTGGCAAATCCTAAAAATGAAAATATGGTAGATATTTTAAACAGAAAAGTAAAGCATAGAGAAGAATTTCGTCCTTTCGCACCGTCAGTAATTTGGAATAAGGCACCGGAATACTTCGATATTGAATATGAAAGTCCGTATATGTTATTCGTCTTCGATGTTAAAGATTCCAAAAAAGACGAAATACCTGCTGTAACTCATATTAACGGGACGTCGAGAATACAAACAATTAGGGAAAAAAATAACCCAAAGTACTACGATTTAATTAAAAAATTTGGCAATATAACAGGAATTCCCATCCTTTTGAACACTTCTTTTAATACTCGGGGAGAACCTATTGTCTGTACTCCAGAAGACGCCTATAATTGCTTTTCAAAAACAAATATCGACTATATGGTAATGGGAAATTTCTTGGTTAGCAAATAGAATTAAATATAAATTACTAGGAATTTATCTTACAATATAATTAATGAGAAAGATGAAAAGTGAAGAATTAAAATATAACAACAAAAATCATGAAGAAAAATTGAGAAGGCTTAATGAGTGGTCAAGGGGAAATCCTCAGCCACCATTCAAATTTTCTATAATACCAACCAATCGTTGCAACCTAAAATGTGATGCTTGCCCAAACTCCGTTGCTCGGGGTGAGGGACGTTTCTCCAAAGAAGATGAAATATCAAAAAAAATGTGGATGAAAATAATCGAAAGGGGCTTGAAATGGGGAGTTAAAGAATGGCGGATCCTAGGTGGTGGAGAACCAATGGTCAGAAGAAAAACTACGTTAGCTATTCTCTATAGGACAAACAGAGAAAGTGTATACCAAGATACGGAAATGATAACCAACGGCACCCTTTTCAAAGCAAGAGATATTGAAAAATTAGTCAAACTAAGAATGAATCGGATCCTGTTTTCAATAGATGGACCTGATGCAAAAACACACGATACAATAAGAGGTGTTAGTGGGGCATTTAAAGAAACTTTTGGAGCATTGAGACACTTCCATAAAACAAAGAAAAGAACCAATATAGATAAACCATTTATTCAGGTCAATTCTGTTTTAAATAACATAAATTATGACAAGATAAATGAAATGTTGGAACTTTTTAACCAATATGGTGTGGACGAATGGGCTCTTCATCCTATGCGAGAATACGAAGAAATCAAAGATCAAATGCAATACCTAAAACTAAATGACAGCGAAAAGGACAAATTAAAACAACAGATAAAAATCGCAGAAGATAGATCGAAAGAAATTCAGCTTAAATTAAATCTGGATATGATAATAGAGTCGGGTTATTTAGAAGACAGGAAATATACAAATGAAGATGGACATGAAAGTAATGAAAATAATTATAATAATAAGTTCATAAACTCTAAATGTTTCGAACCGTTTTATGGATTACTCATAACACCTAAAGGCCTTGTTAGTCAATGTGTTCCCTATGGACAAGGTGTGAGAAAACTTGACCTCAGAAAAAAAAGTCTCGAAGATATATGGTATGGAAAATACTTTCAGAAAATCAGAAAAAGAATGTTAAATCATAGCTTAACGGAGAGTTGTAAGAAATGTGGATTACTGGATATGACAGAAGAACTTAGAAACGAGTTAAAAAAATATAGGAAATAAAGGATGGCTAATAAATTATTAGAAAATTCAATCGAATGTAGTTACTTATGAAAATTAAACTTATTTATGTTCCACGTCTTTATGAAGAACATCGTTATTCATATGCCCCCAAGCATCACTATCTTCCACCAATGGGTATTGCCGTTCTAAAAACTGTATTAGAAAATCATGGCTTTGTAGTTGATATTGACGACTTGGATGTTAAGGTAAATAAATTAAGCAATTTGGATCTTTCTATTTTTGATAATATATATAACATTGCAGGACTACTTGAAGGAAACGATAAAATAGAAAAGGCCAAAAAAAACAAGGGACCTATGGAAAAAGCGCGCAAAATGATCAAATACATTGATATAGAGGATTATGATTTAATAGGACTCTCATTAGTATCGGAAATGAATATCTCGGCAATTGGGACTGCCATATCGCTTGCAAGGATAATCAAAGAGAAATCTAAATGTAATATAGTATTGGGTGGAATTCATTTTGATGAACATCCCCTCTCTCCTAGAGATTATCTAAAAAACAATTATATTGATTATATAATCGGTGGTCAAGGAATTACACCTTTTCTTAACCTTTGTTATTCATTAAAAGAAAATAACTGGCAAAAATATGATTTAAATCGAGTTTTTTCAAGAAAAAAAATATCAGCTGGAAATAAGTCAATCAATCACAAACAGATTCCACCACCCAGCTTTGAAGGTCTTCCAATTGACCTCTATAAATATAATCCACAAGAAGAAAGTATCGATATATGTGATGATATAAATTGTGAAGATGAAATTCTAATGTTGCCATATATGTTCATGAAAGGATGTCCTATGAGGTGCGCTTTTTGTGGTTTTTCAAACGATAACGATGTAAAATATAAAGATCTGAATGAAGTGGTAAAAGACCTAAAATTTTTAAAAGGAAAATATAACGCAAATGCATTCTTCTTTCTAAATTCAAATATAAATCCAAGCTATGATTATGCGAAAAGATTTGTCAACAAATTAATTGACAATAAAATTGATATCCTCTGGAGTTCATGTGCCTACATAGGAAATCTAGATAAAAAACTAATAAAACAAATGAGAAAGGCAGGCGCTGTGAGATTGATATTTGGAGTTGAATCGGGGAGCAATAAAATGCTTAATTTAATAGACAAGGGATTTAACATAAAGAAAGCTGAAGATATATTAAGACAGTGCAATAAAACAGGTATTTGGACGGAGATAGAACTGATTTCTGGAATGCCATACGAAAAAAACGGGGATATTAAAAAGACTCTCAATTTCCTTGATAACAACAGAAAAAATATAAATTTTGCCTATCTAAACAAGTTCATTTTGAAAGATAGCCGCTTTAAAGAAAGATCTAATGAATTCAACTTAAAAATACACGGAAAACTCAAAACTATTTTATTTAATAAAGAAGGTCGTCTGAAACTACTTGATGGATATCACTCCACTATCACAAAATTTGATGAATTACATGGACTTAAATGGCCTAAAAAAAATATGCAAATAAACGAATCCTTTGAAAGGATCAGGGACTTTATCTACAATGATTTATTGGCTGAAAAGGGTAAATTACAATACTATCATCCAACAGGTAATTTACCTCTTCTCTTTTATCTTTATGATAAGCTGGGAGAAAAAGATAAAATCGAAAGTTTATTATATGGGAACACATAAAATATGCTATTAAAATATTCTGCAATTATATGATTTAACTGGATAAAAGTTTATATGCCTTTTTTAGTTTTTCCATAATATCTATATTATAAGGACATTTTTCCAAGCATTTACCACACTCAGTGCACCTTTTTTTATTCTTTGACTGCGGCATCATACTATATTGCCACTTGGCAAAATCCTTATAACCGAATTTCTCGTAATACATCCTTAATTTAAGAATTTCACTGATAATAAGATCGTCCCATTCCTCACAAGGTTCACAATATCTACAACCTCTACAAAAATTGTTCCCTAATTTTTCCTTAACCAATTCTTCTATTTCATCCCTTTCCTTTCCATTAATCTCCCATTTCTTCTTCGCAACATCGACATTCTCCCTCGCTTCTGCTAGGGTTCTGGATCCTGTGAAAACTGTGGAAACATATTTGGAAGAAAATAAAAATTTTAAAGCATTCTCCGGATTCAGTTGGGGTATATGTCTCTCTTCATCAAATTTTGGATCCACCAAAATTCCATTAGAAAATGGTGCTACAGCTATGAATTTTGTGTTGTATTTTTCCAAAAGCGGGAAAAGTTTCTCAGCCAGCCTATGCCCTGTATTGTATAAGGTAGATACAATGTCAAAAGCATTAGTCTTCGCAGCTTCCTCTAAAACATCGATTCTATGGCTGAAAATACCTATATTATCTATCTTACCCTTTCTCTTTAATTCAGTTAGAACATCCAAAACTCCATTTTCCAATCTCATCGTCAGATCTTCAATAGAATTGACCATATGCATCTGATAAATAAATAAGGTTTCTTTTCCAAGTTTATCCAAACTATCTTCAAAATCACTTTTCATAGATCCTCTGTCTGGCGCTTCACTTTTCGACGCTACAAAGACATCTTCTATCAGACCATCAAATGCCTGACCTAAGAATTCCTCATCGTACTCCTTTCCCGTATCAATCAAGTTAACTCCATTTTCAACCTGATATTTCAAAACTCCCTTTGTCTCTTCGAGGGTAAGATCAGGGTCCTTATTGGGATTTAAAACTCCTCCTCCAGCTGCAATTTGAGAAATTTTTTGTCCATTTATTTTATTATAAATCATTTATTTCACCCAATAACCTCATAACTTCTTTTTTACCAAACGAATGGAATCCCTCGGTTAGAAACATCCCAAACGCCTCAGATATTTTTTCATTTGGTATTAGATTCACATGCAGATAATTAATAATCTCTTCTAATTCCATGTCTTCGAGATCTTTCCTAATGGATTCTACATCGTCAAAGTTAAACTTGTTAATTCTACCCAGCCACTCTGATTTTGTAACCTTCAAACTCAATTTATTCTGTGCATCTTTCAATCTTTTCTGTATATCTACACCAAAGGGACATGAAACATCACATTCATTGAAGTCAGTTATCCTGTCTCTGTAAGGTAATTTACTGAAACCCAATCTAGGAAATCTTTTGTAATTATATTTTTCATATCTATCCAAAAATCTCAATATCTCTGGTATATTGAAATCATATCCAAGTTCCTCACATGGCCAGCAATATCTACAATCCCTGCAAAAATTATTTCCAAGAAAAGCAAATACTTCTTCCTTAATTTTTTCTCTTTTAATCTTATCACAGTTAAAACTTTTTCCAGTATTGGCACATTCTTCAATTTGCCATGGATATCTGGCGCCCACTAAAGCTGTAGAAATTTTTTTATTAGATAAAACAAAATTGAGCGACTTTTCAGGTGTCAAATTATTCTTCCTCCCTTCTTCAATTTCAGTCCCAGAATCCACAAGTATGCCGCCTGCAAAAGGTTTGGCTGCTATTATACCAATATTTTTCCTATAAGCTTTATCTATAACTCTTTCCGAAAGTGTATTTCCAACATTATAATGTGTCATTATAACATCGACATCGTCTTGTATAGCAAGTTCTAAAGGCTCGGTATAATCACACGAAATGCCAACATTTTCAATTAGACCCTCATTTTTTGCTCCTTTCAAGGCCTCTAGAACACCCTGTCTCTTTCTGTTTTTGTAATCCTCAATATTCATGGGATTGTGTATAAGATAAAGGTCTATTTTATCGAGACCAAGTTTATCAAGACTGTCATCTATATCTTTCCTTGTCTGCTCTTTATTTTTCTCGTTTTTCAAGGTTTTTATCTGCTCGTTTT
>JBDGUQ010000138.1:5161-5761 GCA_042215785.1 Candidatus Aenigmatarchaeota archaeon | reverse complement strand
GATGTTAAGAAAAATGAAAGAGGGGAAATAGTCACAGACAAACTAACGAAAACAAATATAGAAGGCCTATATGCAGCAGGCGATGTAACCGATTTGCCTTACAGACAGATAGTTACAGCAGCTTCGGAAGGAGTGAAGGCTACACACTCTGCCTATGAATACCTAAAGGAAAGTGGCTAGAAAGTTAGTTTTATATATAATTTTCTACCAATAACTTTTGGAATTTTTTAAAAGTTTTAAACATAAAAGTCTAAAATGATTTTATGTGGGAAATAGATAAAGAAAAATGTTTGAGATGTGGGGGATGCGTGAGTGTTTGTCCTACCGGCGCTTTGGACCTCACAGAACACGGTATAGAAATAGACAAAGAAAAATGTATCGAATGTGGCAACTGTGAAGATTTCTGTCCTGTTGGTTCGATAAAAATTACAGAGGAGAAATGAATGGAAGAATTCGATGTAATTGTAATAGGTGCTGGTCCTGGAGGCAGTTCTGTGGCAGAAAAATGTGCCGAGAACGGCTTAAAGGTTGCACTATACGAGAAGAGACAGGAAATAGGTACTCCCGTAAGATGTGCCGAAGGTTTATCCGGTGGCTCCG
>JBDGUQ010000138.1:332-5151 GCA_042215785.1 Candidatus Aenigmatarchaeota archaeon | reverse complement strand
ATACCGGATAAGTGCATAGCAAGAGAAATCAAAGGAGCTGTAGTATTTTCTCCTGATGGTAATTCTGTTGATGTTGATTACGGAAAGGGTTACATACTCGAAAGGAGAATGTATGACAGGTGGTTGGCCGAAGAAGCAGCGAGAGCAGGTGCACATTTGAGAGCTAAAAGTCCTGTCAACGACATAATAAAGAAAGATAATTATGTAAAGGGAGTTAAAGGTAATTTTGATGGCAATGAGTTCAAAAATGAAAGTAAGATAGTTGTAGACGCAAGCGGTGTTGAATCCAAAATAGCCAGAAAGGCCGGGATAAAAAATTCCATAGAACCCGTTAATATAGATTCTGGTTTCCAATACGAGATGGTGGATCTCGATCTCCAGGATTCACATAAAATAGAATTATACTTCGGTAACGATATAGCTCCAAGAGGTTATATATGGATCTTCCCAAAGGGTAAAGACAAGGCAAATGTAGGAATAGGAATAGGTGGCGGTAACTACGAAAAAACTGCCAAAAAATATTTGGACGCATGGATAGAATCTAAGCCAAATATAAGAAGGGGAAGTATAACAAGCGTCATATCTGGAGGTATCCCAGTAGGTGGATTCTTGGATAACATGGTGACAAATGGTTTAATGGCCGTTGGTGACGCTGCCCATCAGGTAAATCCTATTCATGGAGGAGGTTTGAAGGAAGCAACAATAGCCGGCCAACTGGCCGGGAAAACTATAATCGAAGCATTCGAAGAAAATAACTTCTCCGAAGATTTTCTATCAAAATATAATGAAGAATGGTGGAATGAAAGGGGAGAAAAATTGAAAAAAGTCCAGAAAATAAGAGAAGTCGTTGAAAAACTCTCTAATAAAGACCTTAACTTATTGGCAAAAAATCTCAGCGGAGAAGAAATGATTAGCTTTACAAGAGGAAATAAATTAGGGAATCTGGCCAAAATTTTAATGAAAAAACCAAGTTTAATAAGCCTGGCCAGACATTTGATTTAGGCATTTTCTTCTTTTGGTTCATGTTTTGCAAAAGGACATGTTCCATTTTGTGCCCAAAAACACCTTTCTCCAAAACACTGTCCTGTTCTTTCATAGAAAAAACATTCTGTAACTTCTCTCCCATCCCTTTGAACAGTAGGTTTCATAGTTTTGACTAAGTTATTCATATTTCTTTCAAATTGTGCAATCATAATTTCACCACCCCCACGATTAATAAAATGATCGATAATAATGAACTAAAAGGCGCTAAAACGCCATTTAATCTTCATCTTGAACCTTCTTCTCTACTTGATCTTCTATTCCAAGCTTCTCGACTATTTCTTTGTATCTATTTCTGATAGTTACTTCGGTAACACCCACAATATCGGCAACTTCTCTCTGTGTTCTTTTTTCTCCATTCAACACTGCAGCAATATACAAAGCAGCTGCGGCTACACCTGTAGGTCCCTTTCCCGATGTTATGTCGTATTCTTTTGCCTCTTCCAAGATCTGTATTGCCTTTGCCTGTGTCTTATCTTTCAAACCAAGCATGGAAGTAAATCTAGGAATATAATCTTCAGGTTGCGAAGGAAGTATCCTTATACCTAACTCCCTGCAAACATACCTGTAAGTTCTTCCTATCTCTCTTTTGTCGACACCAGAAGCCTCTGTTATTTCATCCAGCGTTCTTGGTGTTTTGTATTCTCTACATACTGCATATAATAAGGAAGCCACAACGCTTTCCATACTTCTACCTCTTACTAAACCTTTATCTACAGCTTTCTCATACAGCTTGGCAACTTCTTCATGAACATTACTTGGAAGTCCCAGATAAGATACTAATCTCTGAAGTTCCGAAAGAGCAAAACTCAAGTTTCTATCTTTACTTTCTACTAACCTTTTCTGCCATTTCCTTATCCTATAATACTGAGCTCTTTTCTTGGCAGGAACTTTGAACAATTCACCAGGTCCCTTTCCTATTTCAGTTGTAATACCTTTGTCATGTTTCTTTGGCGTTAATGGTGCACCTGCTCTGGTCTTCTTGTTCCTCTGTTCTTCGTCAAATGCTCTCCACTCCTGTGTCAAATCTATCATACTATCTTGCAAAACAAGGCCACAATTAGCACAAACAGTCTCTCCTCTAGTATCATTCTCTTCAAAGTTGGTACTTCCACATTCAGGACAGACCTTTGAAGTCTTGGCCTTTTTCATTCTACCTTTAACCATAAATCATTCACCCCGAAAACAATAATTTTTAATTTTATCCGACAAATAGGTCCCTACGTTTTTTGCACTTCTGAACATATCTCTAGAATTTTCCTCAAAACCTATCATGAGTGGATTAAACCCTTTAGTAGAGTATCTATCAACTCCGACACTTTCTGGATTGTATTTTAAAGTCATCATAACACCTTAAATTTTACCACTCCTTTTTAGTGACAATCTACTTATATTAAGATATTTCTACTATTTAAAAGTTTCGGTTTTTTTAGTCACCAAAAGCTCATAACTTTTATTGTCGAAATTTTTGAGAAGTCTATTAACTCATCTGTCGGAGTTAACGTCATTCGATGTTTGTAATGAAATAACCTTTTCTTACTATTTAAAGTTTATGTTAGTACTGTTAACTAATTATATATTTTTACAGAATACTGTCGGTAATATGTGAATTAATGGTTTTAGAATTTCGACAGTACTACAAAAACCTATTAAAGAATTAATCATTTGTGTGAAAAATAGCACATAACACTGCTATCATTCTTTTGGTCTATTCTAACAAAACCAAATCTTTCAAATTGAACAACTGAACCAATATCCTCTTCTAATACAGTATTTTCAACCGCACCGGAAACAACTGAACCATCAGGCATTTTAACCTTTGCATGTATCTTCTCCTCGACAGGAACCCACTGTATTTTGGGCATTTCCTGTACTATCCCATCTCCAATGCATTTGCCCGAATTGGATAATTCAATATTATAGAGTTCCTTCAATCTTATTTTCTGTCCCGAAAAATCTTCGAAGTCTTCATTATCTATCAAAAACCATTCATGTGTTTCCAATATCCTATTTCCCTTGTTGGGATTTTGAGGGTGTTTGGGCAACTTTATTTCGCCATCTCTTAATGGATTTTCAACTTTTATTTCAATGGGATCCCGAACAAAAAAGTACCTATTAGCCCTATTATCTATTAATTTCCTGTTAATCGAGGCAAGGTTCTTGGAAGATATGCTAACATCATTGGGATTTGCCCCTATCTGTTTTATCAATTCAACTATGGATTCTGGTTGATATCCTCTTCTCTTCAAAGCTCTCAGCGTTCCCAATCTTGGATCGTCCCACCCTTCAAATTTATTTTCACTTAAACCCTCTCTAATAGTACTCGTACTTAATATAATTCCTTGTAATGATAACCTCCCGTGATGTATAGCTGTAGGATAGTTCCAACCAAGATGTTTGTAGAGATACTTCTGTTTTTCAGTATTGGTAGAGTGTTCCTGTGCCCTAAATATATGGGTAACTCCCAACTCATGATCATCTATTCCCGAAGCAAGATTGTACAGAGGCCATACTAAATATTCGTTTCCTACCCTGGGATGTTCCACATCCTCAAGTATCCTTGCAGCTGGCCAATCACGTATAGCTGGATTTTTATGCTGCAAATCGGTTTTTATCCTTACAACTGCCTCTCTTTCCCCATATTCACCGTCTAACATTCTTTCCCATCTTTCCAAATTCTCATCATTTGACAAATCCCTACAAGGACAAGCTTCTCCCTCATCACGAAGTTTACCCCAACCTTCAGCATCACAGGTGCATATGTAGGCATTCCCATTATCTAGAAGTTCATATATTATTTCATAATATGTATCCATCCTGTCAGTTGCATAAACTGTCAGATCCGGATCGCAACCTAGCCACTCCAAATCTTCCTTGACCCACTCATAAAACTTCTTTTTGGGTTCTTTCCCCGGAGTCTTTGGATCAGTATCATCGTATCTAAGAATAAACCTGCCTCCATACTTCTTTTTGTACAAATAAGACAGTAGAAAGGCTCTAGCACTTCCAATGTGGAGTGGTCCGTTAGGATTGGGGGCAGCCCTAGTAACAATTTCACCTTCTTCAACATTTTCCAACTCAGGCAAACCTTCCCTCTGTTCCTTTTCCTCCTTCTCAAGACTCAAACTTATCTTCTCGGCCTCCTCCTTCTGAACTTCTAAAGGAAGATCATTAATCTCCTTAACTATTTCCTTTATATTTTTCCTAACTTCCTTAGCATCTAAATCAGAATTTTCAGACATTATCTTGCCCAAAACAGCGTTAATCTGGGCATTTCCATTATGAAAAATAGCATTTCTAAGAGAAAATTCCCATATTTTTGTTTCTAGATCCTTTTCTTTACCTTCAGTCATAAAAACACCTATCTTTGTTTCTATTTGATTTAATAAAAATATTACCAATATCAATCAGAGTCTTCAGAAGCCATCCACCATACCATTAGAACCACAACTACAAAGAAAAATAGAAGCGTTGGATTGGCGGGCAAGAACTGTGGTATGTTCCATCCGAGAGCATCGAAACCTCCCGAAGCGTTGAATATCAAGATGGATATTATACCCAAGATTACAGCAAATGTCTTAACATGCGCCTGGAATATTGGTTTCCTTTTCTCACCTTCACCAACTCTAATTTTGAGCAATTCAAGGAAAACGATGAAAACCAGTAAACCACCTATCACTATTATAAATCTACCGGTCATCTCCATTAGAACTCCGATATAACTGGATAACACGGGAGCGACAAGGAATGCGAAAACTAGAGAAATTATAACCCTTGA
>JBDGUQ010000138.1:0-322 GCA_042215785.1 Candidatus Aenigmatarchaeota archaeon | reverse complement strand
GGAATGCCTTCGGGTTTTCCGTTTTCGTCTTCTTTTTTACCGACGTGGCTCAAAATACCATAGATTATAGCGAAGGTTAATAGCCATGGCAATGCATAGGCAAAAAATTCGGAATTCACAAATCCTTCCAACGTGTTTGGAAAATAATACATTTATGTTCACCTAATCTTCATCTTGGAAAGCCATCCACCAGATGGCGAGTGCCATTATACCGAGGAAGAATAATAGTGGAGCATTGATACTCGGTAAGTTTATCCCCAATAATTGTGTTCCTCCAGATCCTACAAATACTAAAACCGCGATTATTATTACTATCAAACCA
>JBDGUQ010000051.1:0-5792 GCA_042215785.1 Candidatus Aenigmatarchaeota archaeon | reverse complement strand
TTCTCCCAATTTGTTATCTTTTGGATCGACGAAGTATCCATGCATTTCCATTCTGATACCTTCGTAGTGGCACTTTATTTCGGTGTCAGTTACAACTTCTACATCATCTATTATCTGGATTCTGTCGGTCAAATCTGGGTTTATCGTATCATGGTCGGATATTGCAATAGCTTTGAGTCCAATTTTCTTAGCCTTCTTTACAACTTCTTTCAGGTCGAGGATACCATCGGAAGCTGTTGTGTGTATATGCAGATCTATTCTGTCCATAACATCGCCTTATTTATATCAAACTGTAACAATTAAAAACATGTTAAAGTTTAAGAATCTTCTGTTTTTGATGAGGCCAATGCAGTGGTTCAAATCTTTCTATATGGTTTTTGGTGCTGTACCGGCCATATTCCTTTCTCCTTTCATACCTTATACAATATTTAGATTATTATTTCTGGGAATAATTAATCTAGTCTTGATTCAGGGGGTAATATATTCACTTAATGATATCGCTGATTTAGAGGAGGATAGGAAGCATCCTGAAAAGAAGAAAAGGCCGATAGCAGCGGGGAAGGTTTCGGAGAGAACTGCTAAAATATTTTCCCTGTTACTCCTTTTGGTAGCATGTTCAATAGGATTTTATCTGGACTTTCGAATTTTTTTGGCAGACTTATCTCTTTTAGCAATAAATTTGATATACTCTTATCGACCGTTCAGGTTAAAGGATAGGAAATATTTGGATGTGCTTTCCCCTGCTTTAAATTTTCCACTGCGTGTAGCTGTTGGATGGTGGCTTTTCGAACCCTTTAATGAGGCAAAATTCCACCTCGATTTGGATATACTTTCAACCGAGATCGTTTCGGACTCCATACAGACGATTTTCTTCCATACACCTCCCAGGATAATTAATTTAACTGCAGAATTTTCCACAATAACCCTTTCATTCGTTTCAATTATGGGGTTAACGTATTTTCTCGCATGCTTTTTGCTCTCCGTGAAAAGATTGGCGGAAAAACTCTGGCTGGATAGAGCGGAGAATCTAAGGAAATCTTTAGAAGGTTACTCCAATCCTATGCTTAAGGCATTTTCCATACTTTTCATGACCCTTACTTCTGTTTTCTTTGTCCTTCTTGCTTATTCCCTCAAATATTTACTGGTAATTTTGACACCTATATTCTTGGGAGTCATGGTATGGTATTACAAACTTTCATTTGAGAAGAACTCTCCTGTACAGAATCCAGAAAAAATATTTACAAAGAATCCGAAATTTATTTCAGTAGCATTGATTTTTATGTTCTTGGGACTTTTTATTCTGTTAGTCTAAACTATTTGGTGAATTTCTTGTTGAAAATCGATATTAGGTGAACTAAGGGATTGCTTCTTTTGCCCCTTACCTTTACATCTTTATCTTCCAACTTCTTTCTAAATTCCTCTAGATCAGAGGCTTCAGTTTCCACATAACAATTCCCCACTCCGAAAATAGTGTGAGTGTCACTACCACCTGTTTTTATTAAGTCATTCTTCCTTGCAAATTCCACCGCTTCTTCATTGGCTTTATTGTATATGTATCGACTGTTATACACTTCTACACCATCTATATTATCTTTTATTTCTTCCACGTTTTTGAAATGTTCGCCCCTATGTATATCAAAAGGATGTGGTAATATCACCAGTCCGCCTTTATCCTTTATTTCGTTTATTACTTCCAGATATCTCCTGCTCTCTATTTTTTCCTCTATGAATAATCCAAGTATATCTCCCCGATCAGAAGTTATTTCCTCACCCCTTATTATCAGAAAATCATCCAGGTTCATTTCAATGGCTCTTTCGACACCTTTGAAAGTGTTGTGGTCTGTTATTGCAATACCATCCAAACCTTTCCTTTTGGCTATTTCTATAATTCTTTCTATAGGTAACCTTGAATCATGAGAGTATTCTGTATGGGTGTGTAGATCTATTTTCAATCCAAAAACCTCTTGTTATTTAAAAAACACTTTACAATTAATAGATGATGGACCTTAAAGTTTATTTTATTGCTATTACACTATTGATTTTATTTACACTATTTCTTGGAGTAGGTTGGGGAGATAGTCCCGTTACTATTAGTGGTAAGGTTATGAATTGGGAAAATGGAAGTTTGGTGGCCAACGAGGATTTGCAGGTAGATGTACTTTCAGATGAAAAGGTTCTTGCTTCCACTATTGTTACAACAAATTCAAATGGAATATATGAAGTGGTGTTGGATACCGATCTTGAAAGGGAGAAACTCTATTCTGTGAATGTTTCATCAATAGATGGTAAGAAATCATATGTAAAAAAGGATTTTTGGTGGAACGGTTAACCTTTGAATCTACATCCTGTAGCGTTTTCTATTTGTGGAATTGTTTTCACTCCTTCAAGTATTTCTTCTCCAATTTTCATCGATGGAACTCTTTTTATTCCCCGATTAGAGCAGGTTTGGATATTTTGACCAGCGCAGCTCCTGTACAACTGGGAAGCGAATGTAGAACCACCCAGAATCTGTATCTGTGCCTGTGTAGCGGTTTGATTGGAAATACCATACAGTTCAGTGTTTTTTTCTTTCAGGCAGTCGATGAAGTCCTGGGTCCTTTTCAACCTACTATGCAGTTGATCCATCTGGACAGGATTCCTTATGAATACTTCCCCATTTTTGGTCATGTAGACTTCGTGTAAATCATCGCTAGATTTTACTATTACCTTGTAGAGTCCATGTTCTTCAGTAACTGAAGATATCTGAATATTTTGATTTGGGTTCGAAAGACTGTATATATCCTTTAATTTCTTTCCTGCCTCTTCTTTGGATATATTACCCATCAGAACTAAGTTATATGCTAGGAAGATAGCTAGACCGATTGCGAGTCCAATGACAATTCCCTTTAACATTTCTGAACGCTTCATATGGTATCAATATACTTTCAGGTTTATAAATTTCTTCTAGAAGAAATTCTTTTATTTGAAGTAAGTTAATTATTTTTATGCGTAAAGGCCTTTCAAGTTTTGTTTCACACATATTAGCATTGGCAATATCTATAATAATTCTTTCAATAGTTGCCGCCAATTTGTTTGGTTATTATAGGGATACCGTTGAACAGAGCCAGAGAACACAGGCAAGGATTGTTTCGGGAGAGATAGCGGAGAATATAATACGCCTATATACCAATTACAAAGATTCGGGTACAATACCTTCCGAAGGCGAAAGCATCACACTTGGTAAGGTGAAGTTGAGTGTTCCGCAGAAAATCAGTGGAAGGTCCTATATAATCTCTTTCCAGGATAACGATGAATACTGGATAAGTGTTGATGTGGAAGGCGCCGAAAGTGACCATGTCGAGAGAAGGTTTTCCAGAGTTAAGATATCAACGATGGGCACAAATAGTATTTCTGAGAGTTATTCACTCAATAATATAGAAATTGACCTCGAGGGAAGGGTGAGGAAAACCGATGAGGTGGTTTTGAAATATATAAGAACAAATATTTCCGGCAAGATAAAAGATAGAATAGTTATGGAGAGGATATGATGTCGAATATATTTAGCAGCTGTAAAGGATTTAACCAAATAGATTTTGCTGTGGGAGTTTCATTAATAATTCTTATGATGTCTATAACCGTGTCGTATTTGACAACTACTATAGTGACTCCGATTTCAACCTATTCCAGCTCTGAGCTAAGGAACAAGGCAGAAAATTTGAACGATGTAATATTTAAGACTGAAGGAATTCCGAGTAAATGGCAGTGGAAAAACACATCGGTTAGGCCGAGTCTCGGGACACCATTTTTCAAGAGAACTGTCCATCTTAGCGAATACAATGGGACTGACAATTCGAATAGAAATGTCAAAATATATGTGGAATTGGATGAGAATGCTTATCACGGCTCTCTGGTTGTATATGAAGGCAATAAAACATTGGAAACCAATTTAACCAGTATGGTGGATTCCGATAACGATGGGTTTCTAGAAGAAACTTACGTAATTTTTAATATTAACGTTTCTGCTAATTCCGAGAAAACAGTGGATTTGTATTATTCACAGGAAAATGATACTTCCTTTGAATACTCCAATTTGGAAGAGGATGACAATACACTGAACAAAACCGTGTTTTCCGAGAGGAGAATTATGGGCATATCAAGACAGAAATTAAATTCGATGTATGGTATGGTTTATTCAACTGTCAAGGACAAATTTGATATGGAGAGGAATTTTCATCTAAAAATAGAAAACGATACATCTACTTTGTGGGAGTTCGGAAGAAGAAAAGATGGTGGTGAATATTTAGGACTTCCAAATGAAACTGATGTGGTCCTATATCCGGACAATTACATTTATCAGTACAAAAATGGGGAGATAGACAATATCAAGGCAACAACTGCGGTGTGGTAAAATGACAAAAGGTATGATGTACTCACTGGAAGCTATTATAGGAGCTCTTATAATATTTTCTATAATGTTGTATGTTATAGCATCTCCATATACTCCACCGGAGTTCAAATTTCAAACTATAAAAGACAGTAGTTATTCATGCCTAGAGGGATTGGACGATGAAAATATTTTGAGAAATTTTGTCAATAACAACGACACAGAAAGTATAGAGAATGCTCTTGAAGAGTGTTTACCGAGAACGATCGATTACGAGGTCAAAATATGTAGAGAAACGTGTACAGAGGCTGATTTACCTAAAAACGAGACAAGAGTTGCTGTTAATTACTTCATATCTGGGCATGGTTCACATTTCGATCCCACAAAGATCTTGCTTATAAGTTGGGGTGTATTTGATTGAAAGGCCAAGTTTTAGTCGTTATTGCAATCGTTGTATCAATAGTAGTAATTTTAATAGGTATAGAGGCCGACTACGTAAGTAGTCTCCATAGGAGAGAACTGAAGGCAGGTAAGGATATAATAAATACGCTTGAGAACCTCAAAAACGAATACACGAAGATCGTAGAGATATCTCTTTCAAAGGAACCATCTTTATCGGCTTTGAACCAGAATATAATGGATTTCTCGGCTTTCGTTGACAAAAATCTCGCTTCTAAGCAATCTTTTCTTTTCTATTCCGTAGCTGAATCTCATGACGATTCACTGGAGGTAGGGATAGGTAATTTTTTGGGAGAAGACATTGTGGATGTGGTCATCACCCAAAATTTAACGGATAAGAATATAGAAATGGATGAAATAGGCAGGGGTGGTAGGGAAATAGCTGAATTCAATGTATCTCCCGTCACTTCTGAAAACTACACAATAAATATATCCTATATGGGTGCTTCTTCCAACGAATTTTATCATCATAGTTACACCGGCAAGATAACTTCTGATAAAGAATTCGCGGTTTATTATGATCTAAAGGTTTCTTTAGATGATTCTTATGCTAGAGAGAGGTTCCAGATAAATGAGGACATCAAAGGATAAAAATATATAAAAAGGAAATGTAATAATTTAAGGAAGTCGTGTTGATATTATGAATAATAAAGGAGTTTCGCCGTTGATCGCAGCAGTTTTGCTTGTGGCATTTACAATGACCGTTGCAGCCATACTGGCTACTTGGTCTTCCTCGTTTGTAAGGACGAAAACGAAGGAAGCGGAACAGGAACAGGAAGTGACAGCTTTTTGCAGTAGACTTGATCTCAACGTTGAGAGTGCGAAATACAATTCCGATTCAGAGGAAATAACAGCTCTTGTCTGGAACACAGGAGATGTCAATTTGACCAATATAGAGGTTAACGTTTATTATTCTTCGACTAATTTAACATCTAAAACTCCATCCAACGGAAACCGGTCGATTGCGCCC
>JBDGUQ010000100.1:4824-5882 GCA_042215785.1 Candidatus Aenigmatarchaeota archaeon | reverse complement strand
GTTTTATACTCGAAGAATATTGTCAGGGAAGACAGCAACTATATAGTAAAATTCAAGATTGATTGTTTATGGCTTAATGAAGAGCAGTATAAAACCAATTTTTCATCATTAGATTTAACACTTGAAAATCTAATTTTTAATTTATCAACTTCTCTTGTAAGTGAAATTTCTCCATGTAAACTTTCTCCTTTATTAAATATATAAGATTCCTTGTCGCTCTCATTATAAAAAACTAAATCATTAACCTCGTCTTCATCTATTTCATTTTTAAATCTTCTAAACTCTTCATTTTTACCCTTCCAAACCAGAAACCTACGATACTCATTCAAAACCTTACCAACGCTTCCCCTTTCTCTTATCTTTCCATCATCCAGAAATATCACCCTGTCACACCATTTTTTAATTGAAGATAAAGAATGGGAAACAAAAATTATTGTCTTATTCTTTTTCTTGAATTCTTCCATTTTTTGTAAACACTTTTCCTGGAATTCACCATCACCAACTGTCAAAATTTCATCACTTAGAAATATATCAGCCTCTACATTCATCGCTGTGGAAAATGCTAACCTCATTTTCATTCCATCAGAAAATTTCTTGAATTTTGTATCCATGTAGTCATATAACTCCGAAAAAGAAACAATATCTTGAAACTTATTTTCAATCTCCTCTTTAGATAAACCCATCAAAGAAGAATAAAGATATATATTTTCTCTAGCAGTTAACTCATCCTTAAATCCTGTACCCAGTCCAATCAGAGAAGCAATTTTCCCCTTAGTTTTTACCTCTCCTTTGGTGGGACTCATAACATTTCCTATTATTTTCAAAAGTGTAGTTTTCCCGGATCCGTTTTCACCAACAATACCCAACCACTCACCTTTTTGTACTTCAAAGGAAATGTCCTTAAGTGCCCATATATCCTTCTTCGGCGGAGACCTGATTTTTAGTCTTTCTAAAAGACCCTTCTTGCCGTTGTTAATACCTTTTCTTATCTCGAATTTCTTGGATAAATTTTCAACTTCTATTGCGCTCATATTTCACCCATGTAATCAACCTTTTTC
>JBDGUQ010000100.1:0-4814 GCA_042215785.1 Candidatus Aenigmatarchaeota archaeon | reverse complement strand
AAGAAAAGCAACAAAACCAGATTTCTCATAATTGGTATATATTGTATAAAACCCTTCAATGTGTATAACAATGAATTTTGATATAAAAGTATAAGTCGGCTAATTGGATTTAGAAGATAGACACCTCTATAGACTTCCGGTATTTTGTTTAACCTATATACAATAGGAGTCAAAAAGAACAATGCCTGGAAAAAAACGTTCAGAATATGATCCAAATCCCGAAGGTTAATGTAGGTCACGGAAAGGTGCATTCCAAAACCCAAAGCTATGAAAAATTCAATAAAAATCAAAAGGGGAAATATCAAAATAAGAAAACCAGGCAAAACTCCGGTTATAAAGATTATCGAAAAGAAAACACTACATTCCAAAATAAACTTTATTGAACTTGCCAATGCACTTGATATTGGAATCACTTCCTCTTTGATGTTCAACTGATTGAGAATTTCTTTATTTTCCACAAGACTTTTTGTAGTAGACATTACACCGACTTGGAGAAATCTATGTGGTATGAAACCTGCTATAAAAAAGAGGACCCAAGAATAAAAATCAACGCCAATAATCAATGGGAAAATTATAGTGTAAACCAATATGATACCTAAAGGTTCTAATAGTGACCATAATAAGCCAAGTTTGGACTGGCCAAATTCCATTTTCAACTCGTTTTTAGTTAGAGTCCATATTCTATACCTGTTCTTCCAGAGTTCTTCAATTTCTCCCTTAATCTCCCTCAACATTCTACATCACAAAATTCCCCTTTAAATTACACATTAGATTTAATCTTTATCATCTATCCTGTAAAAATTATAGGAAATATTTTCTTTCTCATATTCTTTATATTTTCTCACATCGAACTTTTTCAAAAATTCATTACAATTATCGAACCATCCATCCTTTTTTATTTTTAATTCACAACCTATTCCCTCAAAAAACAATACACATTTCCTAGATGCCAAATCTTCGATGTCTTCTTGATTTTCAAGCGCATATCTAGTTGAAATCACCTTATGAGATCCCAGAGCAAGTAATGTGGGATGTTCTGTTATTATATAACAACCATCTGGAATATCATTCTCCAAATGAGATATAACTTCAGTTTGTAAAATTTTGGCCTGTGTATTTTCATATCCTATAGGCATCCTAATCCCGATTAATACAACCAACACAATAACACAGAAAAAAACCATTTTCTTGTGTTTTTTACTTTCAAATTTATCAACTATAAAGTCAAACACTATAGACACTACGAAAGCAAAAGTTAACCCCAAAGGTATCAACATTCTATCAGTTCCTGTATGAAATAACAAAGGTAATATGAATAAAAGAGTCCATAAAACTAAGAATTTGGAGAGTCTTTTATTTTCCAGCCAAACCAAACTAAGACCCATCAATAAAATTAGTAGAAATGCCAATAGTTCAAAATTCACGGAAATATAATTGGAAATTTCCAGCAAAAATAATTTGGTTACACTCCTATAATACTTTAGAGAAGTCAAGAAAATTTTTGAATATAATAAAATATAAGAAAAAACTAGACATAGGAGAAATATATTTCTCAATTCCAACAAAGAACTGAAATTTCTATCCTCACTTTCCAACAGTATAATTGGTGGAAACAAACCCAGCATTAATATATTCTCAGGTCTAAAGGGCAAACTAAATAGCATAACAACAACTGATATAAATAAAGTCTCCCAATATCCTCTTTCAAAATAATAATACAAAAACGTGATACTTAATAAAACAAAGAAAAATGATGTTGCATAACTCTCCACAGTTGTTGACCAGAAAACGTGCATCGGAATAATGGAAAAAATGAGGGAAACTAGAATAGATACCTTTAATTTTTTGGTGATACAATAACCAAGAATGAATACTAAAACACATGTTAAAGATCCCAAAAATACAGAATTCAAGAAAATAATGGAAAGATTATAACCGAAAATAGAAAATAAAATGGATAAATAGAAGGAATAAGCTGCAGGTTTTAAATATTCCTGGCATTTTAAGGTGGTTCCTTGATAACTACATAACTCTGCCTCCCTGTTCGAAATAAAATTTTCTGCTACTTCAACATTCCAAGCTTCATCCAAATATAATTGATATGTTTGGGGTCTGGAAATCCTCAATGTCAAGGAAAAGAAAAATACTAAAATTATGGCTAAAAATACTTTCTTGTTTAAATTAAAGGTTTTGTACGATTTTTTCAAGTAAACTGCAATTGAAGAGATAAAAAGTAAGAAGGAAAAAAGTAAGAAATAAAATTGGTAATGACCGGAATTTGTGGAAGGATCTTCAACTTCGGAATCATTTGCAAAAAATTTCATGTCATAAAAGGCAAAACTCAAGCACCTTTCATCGTTATTGTTTTCAAGTAAATTGGGTTTATCACACCCATCATTTGAAATGAATTTTATTTTATTCACACCCGGATTAAGTTCAATATTCCTCAAAAAAACTTCATCTCTACCTTCATCCAATGTAAATTCTATTTCCCTTTCCTTTACCCTATTGCCGTTCAGTAAAATTTCAATTTGTCTGGGTCGATAATAAGAAGATATTTCAAACTTAATATTATCAAAAATAGATTTATTTTTAAAGTTATGCAAGTAAACTGTTGAACTATTGGACATCCAATGGAAATTAAAATATCTCTTTGGAGTTTCATGATACCAACTTTCTATTGGATACCAGCCCTTCCCAAGATCTATTTTTCTATTAGAAATTTCTACAATATCAAAATCCTTAATATTAAACTTTACTGGTGAATTTTTAGAAGAGAATTTCAAAATATTCTCTCCTCTAGAAACTTCTATTACTGGGCTTTGATATAATTTATACACATCATCAAGTTCAAAGGAATCTATAGTTTTGTTTCCTTTGATTATTTGGATATCCCTGAATTCTTTATCCGAATTCATCTTAAAGTTTAATCTGACATAACTCCTATTTTCTCCAAAATTATATAGATGAAATTCCGATGGAGTTATAATTTTTTTATGTGTGTATTTATCGAACCAATTTCTCGAGGGGAAAAATTCCTTCTCCTTTATTTCTTTGTAGCTCATTACATCAATAGATTTTTTTTCTACTCCAAAACACCCTCCCTCGCAATTCATGACTTCTATCTTGAATGTGTTTTTTCCAGGACTCAAATCAATTATCCTAGTAGTTACCGAAGAATTCTTATGTATAACATATTTTCCAAGTGTTTTATTATTTATGAAAAACTGGAATGTACTCGGATTTTTGACTGGAAAAAGTCTAAATTTTACTTTGATTTTTTTACTATCTTGGGCCATGTTTTCAATGAAAAAATAAGCATTGTCATTTTCAAATTTTAATCTATTTTTTTTGTTCCAATTCTCTGGCAAGGATATTCTCACAGATTCACCACAAAAAATATTTATTTCGAAGGAGGTTCCGGGCATTTTTAGAATTTCATAACTAAAATTGCCGAACCAACTAGTAGAAATTATCAAAACTGAAAATAAGGTGAAAAATATAATAAAATACTTTGATTCCTTTGAAAGCATAGATATTGTTTTTAAGTTAAAAAATAAAAAACTAGTATTAAAAAGTTTAGACAACAAAAAGAATTTATAGTTTAAAATAAAAAAGTTAAATTATTCCAGTTGGTGTAACAATGGGAAGTTATACAAAAATAATATTTTCAATAATTCTAATCCTACTAGGTATATGGCTATTACTTCCCAATGTTCCAATAATTAAACCATCCAATCCTATAATAGAAGGATTGATGTGGTGGCCTAGTTTACTCGTTTTGATAAAAGGAATAATTCCTATCGGGACTTTCCTCTTCGGGTCTCTATTACTCTGGATAGAATACGATGAATGGAAAAGTGCTCATTCCACCGACAAGACAGATAGAAAAAACATCGAGGATGTTGGAAAAGATGAAATGCCTGCGTTTGAAGATGTGGAATACAAAGATCTTAAATGTCCGGAATGCGGGGAAGATTTCAAAACTGATATTGGATTGAGAGTTCATAGAAAGGTCAATCATCCGGATGAATTTAAAAAGAATCCCGATCCGTATGGGGAGGGAGATTAAATGAGTAAGAAAAGGATAATAATAGGTACCGGACTTATATTAATCTCTATTCTATTAGTTTGGCCAAAACCGGGGATGGAATTCTTTAATTGGAAAAAATCTACCTTAAAAGTTATATTCGCTGTTATTCCTTTGATTTTAATAGGGTACGGCATTGTTTTGTCAAAAGATCACAAGTCAAAATTAAAAAAACAAGAAATAACAGACAATCCAAAAAAGGAAGGAAATGAAGAAATAAACGGGGATTTTGACATAAAGGAAAGCTGGGAAGCAAGTGGTAATTGGGAAAATGAGGGATCAGATATCTGGCAGGGAGCCATCAAAGATAATAAATTTACAATGAAAAACGGTGTCAATACTTCTCATTTCGCCAAAAAATTCAAATATGTTAATATAGAACGTATCGAAATTGATTTGGAATTTCCTGAAAAAAAGAGTGTAGAAGCATTCATCGAATTAGGTACAAACAACAGTAGAGAAGAAATAGGAAAACTGGACTTCGAAAGATTAGAAGAATCTAAAAAAATTGCATTAGAAAATGGTAGAAATGAAATAGAACCTAATTTAAACTGGAAAGACCTTTGTTTTTTTAAAATAGTATTACATAGGGAAGATTCCAAAACCAAAGCACCTATAATAAATAATGTTTCATTTAAAGGAAGTAAGATGAAAGACAAATTCGTGGATGATGATCAATATAGGAAAGTAGGTTCAACTTCAGATGAAGAAGAAGAAATGCCCG
>JBDGUQ010000066.1:0-6030 GCA_042215785.1 Candidatus Aenigmatarchaeota archaeon | reverse complement strand
GAACCTGACGGTTCAGGGAGTTATTGTGATATATGCGGGGATGAGGGTTGTAATGACTTTGATGCCTGCGGTCCGAATACTTGTCCCGGGGAATGTGATTACTTCTGGGATGAGGGGCCCAGCCCTACTACAGAAGCTTATTGTGGAGATACTTACGGGTGTGATTGCTGGTATCGGGATTTGGGGTTTTGTGATACAAGATGGACACAGTGCCAGGAAGGAGAGTGCTGCGATTGTGATGAAGAATGCCCTCCTGGTGTTTCTTGTGTATCCAGCTCGGGTGATTATGGTTGTGATAGCGGAAAGGTTTGTGAGGCGGCTTGTGGCGATGGAGTAGTAAGCGGAGGAGAAGAATGCGACGGCGCGGCTGGAGATTGCGGTGATTCTTCTTGCAATCCTCCAGAATCTACAAATGAATGTCAGTGTGCTGAATGCGGAAACGGAATAGTAGAGGCAGGGGAAGAGTGTGATGACCCTGGAAGTGATGATTGTAATCCGGCGGGGCATCCAAGAGAGTGTCAACTTCCTTCTTGTGGGAACGGTATAATAGATGCTGGGGAAGATTGTGAGGTAGATGATGATTGTGGTGCCGGGAAATGTGTGGATCCCGGCCTGGCCAATGAGTGTTTATGTGAGCAGGGTTGTGGTGAGTATTGTCAGAGCCAAACTTATATAGGGGATGACGGCCAGTCTCACAACTATTTGAGCGGACAGTGCAACACGACAAAACCTGAAAGCTGGTGGGAGGAAGAAGGGGGTTACGCCTATAACAGAAATAGCGTTGTTAAGTATGAAGAAAAAAATACTAATATATTTTCGAGAGCTTTAGCGGCTGTAGGAATGATTAGCGGAGGAAATGGAGTTCCTGTTGTCAAACCCGCTGAGGTTGTAGATTGCAGAGATAACTTTAAGAAAGGAAACGTAAAGATTAAAGAGCTCTCTCTTCGGCAAAAAGATATTTCTGCAGGAGATATTATTGCTTTTAAGGGTTCCGTGGTTAATAAAAATAATTTTTCTGTGGCGGATGGCCTAATATACGCTAAGCTTCACAGAAAAAACCAGGATAAAAAATCTAGAGATTATTTAGTGGACGATTTTTTAGTCGCGGAAGATATTAATCTTTGGCCGGGTGAGAAAAAAAGTTTCAGCTTTTCTAGAAAAATTTCTCCAGAAGCTATTTCGGGAGAATATATAATGTCTTTTTACTTTATAGGCTCTGACCAATTTCAACTGAGCGGCACAACCTTTCTACCCAAACTAGCAGAAACCTCAAAAAATTTCAGAATAAAAGGGAAAAGTGAAGGGATGTGGATTGATTCAAGCAATATTACAGTAAACGGGAAAAAGAAGAAAAACATTACCTCAGTTCCTGTTGTTGAAAAAGGAAAAGATCTCACGATATCTTTTCCTGTTAAAGATACCTCTGGCGGAGGGGAGATAACAATTTTTGCAGACGTATATGATTATGATGCCATAAGGAGAGAGAAAATAATAAATAGACATCATAAAGAAAAGAAAATTTTTATAGAAGGTCAAGAAGAAATAGTTGAATTTAAGTTTTCTGATTTAGAGCCCGGAAGTTACGTTTTTAAAGCCTTAGCAAAAAGAAAAAGGAAAAAATCTTTACTTGATTTAAGGTTTACAGTTCCCGGAAACACAGCTAAAATTCTGCATTCTTCTTTAAGTAAGTTTCCTATTGAGAAAGGTGATAATTTCACTCTTTCTTCTTGTTTTGCAAATTCTACAGATATGAGTATCTATTTTCAAGATTTTCAGGGCAAAGTCGTAGTTAGACTAGAAGACAAGGATTCGGGGGAAAGGCTTGCTCAAATGACCTACGAAGGGGAAATTACCTTAGAACCCATCGGATTAAAGAAGGAATTTACGGCAAACCGAAGCAGCGAAAACATTGTTTTAGTGGTTCAAGCATATAACCCTCAAGGTGAGTTGTTGGACGAGGTAAGAACGGATTATAATCTTGATAGTTTTTCAAAAAGAGAACAAAAAGAAACAGAAACAGAATATTTAAAAATTATATTGTTGTCTTTAGGAGTGATAATATCCTTGATTGCGATCTTCTTTATAATCAAAAAAGAACTTGGGAAAAAGAATATTAAAATTCTTTTTGTTGTGCTACTATTGTTAGTCGGGCTAACGGTCTCTCTCGGCGTTTATGCTGCCATAACAGGGCAAGCTAACTTTAGATGTATTAGGGAAGAACAGCCCTGCTGTCAGTATTTATATAATGATTGGCAGAATCAAGGTATTGACTGGGAAGAAATTCAAGCGTACTATCCTTTAGAGGCAATGTTTGAAGAGAGCGTTTCTTTGCTCAAAGCTTCTAATGGGAGCGAAATAGCGTCGGGTGGAAGTCTTAACGTTTCCGGAGGAGATGCCGTTGAAGGTAATTTTAATTCTCCCGGAGGAGATTATATGACTGATGGGCTGTATTTTGCAACTCCGCCGATTAATTGGGTGGATAATATAGGTGTTGACGGAACCCCTATTTACTATTCTGACCCCTCAAGAGTGTGTAGTACTTATGGTTCTGTAGATGATAATAAATGTCCTCCAAATACTCCTGATTTTGTAGGACAGGATTCTCAGGTTTTTGCTAATTGGTGTAACAACGAAAAAGATTCGACTGGGGCCTACTCTCCCCACGACAGCAGTTTCAATCTTGATACTTATACCGTTCCCTATACATCCTTTGGAATTATTCCGGCAACCTACAGTTGGGACAGTGGAGCTTGTATAGGAACGCAAATAACCTGTGAAAGAAAAATGACGATAAGTGTTAATGATGCAAGGATGGTATGCACTCTAGAAAATTCAAACACAGGGGATCAGTGTAGCACCAGTGGTTCTGGATCTTGCTCTCTTAAGGCTACGGATATAGATTTGTCTTGTGAGCCGAGGAGCGGAGCTAAGGGAGCGGTTACTATTACTACAGAACAGGACTTTGACTGCTTTGCATATCTCGATAGAGGTGTTTTTGTGCAAATAGAAGATGGAGCAACGCACGAATGGGAGGAGAAGGGAAATCCTGCTACTTTATGCCAGCCCTTTGGAGAAGCGGGGAGTTGTTATTGTGAAAAGAAAATGCTGCAGGGTAAAGTTGAAGAACAGGCTTGCCACGGCTTGTATTATCCCTTGAAAATGGAAAGTTTTTCGGGAGATCCAGCTGATGTTACAAAAGAATACACAATTGATATAGTTGATTCGAAGTTGGAGTTGGAAAGTCACCAAGTTTATCCCGATTGGCCATATTAATAATTAAATTGATGATGAGAAAATTAAAAGCAATAAAAGTCATATTATTTTTGCTATTAGTGATTGTTTTTTTGGCTGCTTTTCTATTCTTCGGAAAGAGTTATTGGAAAAGGGGGATTTGGTTGATGACGGGCATAGTTGTTGCCGAAGAACCTGAATCTTCTCCTTCTTCGACCGCTGTGCCCCCTCCAGGGGAATATTCTGTTACGATAGATTTCGATCCACAATACATTATAGAAACAGAGCAAAATAGAAATTTTACACCCGAAAAACCTATTTCTCCTTTTGATGATATAGTATGCGAACTGAGAGTTTCAGGAGTAGACGAAAAACCTGCAAATGATTTCATCGCACACATGGGTCATTCTGTCACTGATAATGTTATTTATCCAAGTTTATCAGGAAAGGTTAACTATGTAGAAAGTTTGGGGGATACTCATATATATCAGTGGAAGGTTGATGGCTGGCCGGGAGGTATTACTTCAGATGAAGGAGAAATCTTGATGTTGATCAGAGAAGGTAAAATTAAATGTGAGGTAGAAGTGATGGGTGCTAAATTCTATAGTTTGCCAGAAGATGTTACTCCTTATGTGCAATTATGGGGAAATGAGGAAGAAGCTGAGTATAAATTTGTTACTTTTCGAACGCTCGAATTAGATAAATCATCAAAGTGGTTGGTTGATCGAGCGTATAAAGATGTTACAAAAGGATTTCATAAAGTAGACCCTTTCAAATATTATAAGAACAAATTTGTTCATTATGCGTTTATTGATCCTTCTGAAGAACTAAGAGGCGAAAGAGATTTTTCTTTAAGCACAAGGTATGACAATCTATCATTTCATGCAGCGTATACTTATGGTAAAGGTAATTCTCCTTTTGGCCTTAATAGGATTTATGTTGATCCGAGCAAAACTAGCCATTCCTTGATGTTCTGGACGTGGGGTTACCCTCCTCTAGTTGTCGTCCACGAAGCAGGGCATGCTTTTTGTGGCTTATTTGACGAGTATACCTACCTACCTTCAACGATGGCGATGGATAAATTTTCAAAGAAAACTCTTAATAATTGTTTTCCATTTGACAAAGATGAAGAATTTCCATTTCTTACTCTTAAAAATCTTGGACCTTACGGGAAACCTTGGAAAGGATGCACTGCTGATTCTTTCTTTAGAACAAGCGATAAAAGCATAATGCATTCTTTCAGTTATTCGGGGGGAAATCTCAAGTTTAATGTTTGGAGTTGTGCTTCTTGTAGAAAAGAAATTCTAAGGAATGAAAGAGATATGAAAAATTATACAGAAGAAGATTTTCTAGCTGACCTTGATTTTTGCAAAACTCAATTGGATACTATTTACGATTCTCCCTCACAAGAAGATTTTGATTGGGAGTGTGGTGGAGATGAGGACTGTCAAATGCCAGAAACCTGTAATGATTCCCATAAATGCACACTTTAAGCTTTTTTAAAAATAAGTGGTTATTATGAAAAGAAACAAAATTTTTTTATTATCTTTTTTGGTGATAATACTAATATTTTCTTTTCTGGTTAGAGCTTCAGCTCAGCAAGATTGTTACCAAGAACTAGAGATAACTGAAACAAAAACTGGATCTGGTGTAGAGTTTGAATTAGTAGAAAAAAATAATGTAGAAGGAGATTATTCAAATTTTGTTAGAGAATATAGTCCTTTTTTGGGAAGTGACTATGTTCTTAATACCTATGATCTCCACGATAATCTAGTTAGTAGATATGCTTTGAGTTCTGCAAGATTTATTTTCTACGATACACTGGATTTTGAAAAAGGAGAAGAAGATGCCTTGGGTGGTTATATTGATGAGAAAAACAGTGCTGTGCTTTATTCTATAATCCCTTGCGACGAGGAAATAGGAAAAATATCCATATCTTCTGATCACTTAACTGTTGCTGGTGATGAAGATTTTTTGATTAGCGGGCCAAATATAGTAAGTATTAATAAAAATAATTTTGAAGAAAGAGGAGGAACGGTTATATATAATTTTAGATACGATAATATGTTTCCAGAGCTGGAGGGCATTCCCACAATAGAAGAGGTTAATTGTGGATATAATGATGTCTCGGGGGAAATAGGTAATCCTTATCACGAGTCAATAAATCCACCTCACTGCACTGATCCTCTGAGAGGTACTCCTTCAGAATGTTATGTAGAATGTTTTTATGACGAAAGTGTTCCTATTGGCGATTATGTTATGACCGTTAAAATCAGTAATGATGAAAAATTTGCAGAAACAGACATTCCTATAGAAATATACGAAGTTTCCGAGCCTGATGCTGTTAATCTTTCAACAGGAATAATTGATTGCTGCTTCCATGATAAAGCACAAGGCAGTTTTAGTTGGCAGTATTATGATGAAGACGGGAAAGAACAAGGCCTTAATCCTTCTTCTAGGATTCAGATTTCGGAAGAGAGTGACTTTTCTACCCTTCTGGATGGATGTGGTTCTAAGTGTGATGTGAGTATTAATAATATAAAATGTGATGATCAAAGCGGTAAAGAGTGCTCTTATGTACCGCAAAACAGAGTATTTGAATGGAATAAGAATTATTATTGGAGAGTAAAGGTTCAGGATAACACAGGAGAAGAATCTGATTGGGAATATTCTCCCAACACAGCTCTCATAGACGAAGAAGGTTACCCTTCAGGGCCGCCTACAGAAACAGCTCTGCCGGGTACGTCCTTTAATCCGGGAAATCCGTGGCCCTGGCCTGCATTTAACTACGAAGTTATA
>JBDGUQ010000020.1:0-6086 GCA_042215785.1 Candidatus Aenigmatarchaeota archaeon | reverse complement strand
AATCGCGCAAGTCTTATAAGGCTGCTGAACCTAAAATCGCTCTTACAGGTTCAGACGACGTAGAAGCCGAAGGTCGGGGGTTCAAAATGTTTCATGAGAATCCCCTCCCGTCCACCATTAATCAAATAAAGAGGTGCAACAATGGGACTTGTTCAAGAAATTTTGAAAGCTTTAGGAATCAAGAAAGATGAGAAAGAAAAGAAAGATGAAAGTATCTTCGAAGAATTGGAAAAAACCGAAAAGGAAATGGTAGAAGGATACAAGTGCGATATTTGTGGGAAAGAATTCGATAGCAAGAAGGGGCTTAAGATACACAAAAGCCAAACCCACGACAAGAGATATAAATGTGACATCTGTGGAAAAGAATTCAAAAATGAGAAAGGGCTTAAGATACACAAAGGAATGAAACATTGATCTTGCCAAAGTTCGCATAATTTAGAACATAGTTTCAAATGTTTCTATATTCAAAACAGACCTAATTTCTTATCTGGTGTTGAAACACCATTTTTGGTAATTACAAATTCTGTTTCTTTACCTTCGGGTAGAGATCTATGTTTCCTTAAGATCGCCAATCTTTTGCCTTTGTCAAATTTCTGCAACTCAACCAAAGCTTTGGAACTATATTTGGGAATATCTCTCCCTGAAAGTTCTATACCTCCATTTTGAAAATCTGCATATATCTGATTTGTAACGAGAATGGGAATGTCCTGATTTCTCGCCACGTTGGAAAGTTTGGAAAGCTGCTTGGCAAGGTTTCTATTAACCTTTTGGATTTTATCGTCCTTGAGTTCAAGTCTATACAGTCCTACAAGTGAATCCACTACAACCAAACCGACATCTTCCTCATCAAATATTTTATCCAGTTCTTCCATGACCATCCTGTGTTGATCTCCAAAATCTTCGGGTTCCATTAGAAGTATATTCTTGCTGAATTTTTGTGGATTCTTGCTTATCTGTGCGAGTCTCTCAACGCTGAAACCTCCTTCAGTATCCATAAAAATGGCCTTTTTTCCATTCTTAATGCATTCAACTGAACTTTGTATTGAGATACTGGACTTGCCGCTTCCTGGTGGACCATAGATGTTGGTTATGCTTCCATACTCTATACCACCACCTAGCAATTCATCCAAGGATTCGCAATTCAGGGGAAGTCTATCAACTTTCATATTACAATAATGTCGAAAAAGGTTTAAATTAATCAGTAAAGATATCAAAAACGTTTGATTTTTTGGGTTACCACAAACTTTAAATAGTTTAGTGTATATAAACACTAAAAGTGGTGAGTATGGGGTTTGGTAATGAAAAAAGCAAAGAAAGCCCATGTGTGTTGATTTCATTCGACATAAGTTCGAAAAAGTTCGATAGCAACTACGAGAGGAATAAATTCTTCAGAGGATTGTATGGTTGGAAGCAAACGATCAAAAAGAAAGGCAAGGAGTACGAATACGAAAGGAGTGGTTTGTTGGACGAGGTCCCAAACATAAAAGTGGACAAATCGGTTTTCATTATACCTATAAAAAAGTTGAGAAGAATGATAAAGTACTTCGATAAATGGGATGATAAAGTGGATTTCAAAACATATAGAATTTTGTTGGATGGAAAGAAATCAAAAGATTTAAAAGACTGGAAAGAAATTGAAATAGAATAAATTGGTGTTTAATATGTCTGAAAATGGAGCCAAGAAAGATGAAATTCGTTTGAAAGTAGGCGAGTTAACTTCTAGAGAAGAGTTTGGAAAGGGTATTGCAAGACTCGACAGTCAGACAATGAATAGCCTTGGTGTCAGTGAAGGAGATGTTATCGAAATTGAAGGTAAGAAGAAAACAGGAGTTATAGCGGTTAGATCTTATCCTTCCGATGTTGGAAGAAATGTTATTAGAATAGATGGTCTGATCAGGAAAAATGCAGGAACTTCTTTGGGTGAGAAGGTTCAAGTCAGAAAGGCTGATGTGGAAGAAGCAAAGAAAGTTATTTTGGCTCCGGCCCAGAAAGGTTTAATAATACAGATGCCACCACAAACTTTAAGGAATAAAATACACATGAGACCAACAAGTAAAGGAGATATAATAGTTCCAACTCCCATAACAAAAGGTGGCGAGAGAAGTAGGAGAAACAACATATTTGACGAATTCTTTAACATGGGAATAGGAGATTTTACTTCATTTGGTTCAGAAGCCAGATTGGCTGTTGTCAAAACTGTTCCAAATGGTATAGTAAAAATAACTGAAACTACAGAAGTCGAATTGAAACCGCAGGCAGTTGAGATAGAAGAAGAAAAGATCCCGTCCGTAACTTATGAAGATATAGGTGGGCTTCATGGAGAAATAAGAAAAATAAGAGAAATGATAGAACTTCCACTCAAAAGACCAGATGTATTTAGGACACTCGGGATGGAACCGCCAAAGGGAGTTTTACTTCACGGCCCACCCGGAACAGGTAAAACTTTGATGGCCAAAGCTGTTGCCAACGAAGCAGGTGCCCATTTCATAACGCTTAATGGTCCAGAAATAATGTCAAAATACTATGGAGAATCGGAAAAAAGGTTAAGAGAATTATTTGAAGAAGCCGAGGAAAATTCCCCCACAATAATATTTATAGATGAAATAGATGCTATAGCCTCTAAAAGAAGTGAAGCAAGAGGAGAAGTCGAAAGAAGAGTAGTTTCTACCCTATTAACTGAAATGGACGGTCTAGAAGCCAGGGGAGATGTAATAGTAATCGCTGCAACCAACAGAGTTGATGATATAGACCCAGCTTTGAGAAGGCCTGGGAGATTCGACAGGGAAATAGAAATTGGTGTTCCGGATAAAGATGGAAGAGAAGAAATATTGCAAATACACACTCGTCAGATGCCTTTAGACGAGGTAAATCTGGGTGAATATTCGCGAATAACTCACGGATTCGTAGGAGCAGACCTGGAAGCGCTAACGAAAGAAGCTGGTATGCATGCATTGAGGAGAGTACTTCCAGAAATATCCAGCCTTGAGGAAGGGGAAGAAATCCCAGAGGAAGTCTTGAACAAGTTAAAAGTAAATCAAAATGACTTCGATTACGCCCTAAAGATGGTAGAACCTTCTGCAATGAGGGAGGTCCTTGTAGAAGTTCCAAAGGTCAAATGGAGCGATATAGGAGGTTTAGAAGAACAAAAAGAGAGGTTGAAGGAGGCTGTTGAATGGCCACTTACGATGACTGAGGATTTCGAAGAAATGGGAATAGAACCCACAAAAGGATTGTTATTGTATGGTCCTCCGGGAACTGGCAAAACATTACTTGCAAAGGCTGTTGCCAACGAAAGCGATGCAAATTTCATATCTGTTAGAGGTCCTGAACTATTATCGAAATGGGTAGGCGAATCGGAGAAGAGGATAAGAGAAGTATTCAAGAGGGCCAAGCAAGCAGCCCCAACAATAATATTTTTCGATGAGATAGACTCCCTAGCAGGCACAAGAGGAAGGGGAATGGGAGAAAATGTAAGCGAAAGAGTTCTATCTCAACTACTGACAGAAATGAGTGGTTTGGAAGAAATGCACGATGTAGTCGTGATAGCAGCAACCAATAGGCCCGATATGGTAGATAATGCATTACTAAGACCTGGTAGATTTGATAAACATCTCTACATACCGTCCCCCGACAAAGAAGCCAGGGAAAAGATATTCGAAATACATACAAGAAACATACCATTAGAAGATGACGTAGACATAGAAAAACTGGCAAAGGAAACCAAAAACTATTCGGGAGCTGACATTCAAGCAGTATGTCGTGAAGCTGCAATGATAGTCTTGAGGAGAAAGGAAGGTGCATCAAAAGTCAAAATGAAAGATTTCGAAGAGGCATTGAAAGAAACAGGTCCTTCTCTGACAGGAGAAATAATCGAAACATATGAGAATTTTAACATAGAAAAAAGTAGATCGGCAAGTGGTGTTGGCAGTGGAGGAGAGTCCACACCAAGATATGTTGGCTAGTTCACCTAGTTGTCACCAGCGGTTTTTCTTTTACTATTACAGTGTGTTCAGCTTGTGCTATGTCTCCATTTCCTACCTCTTTTAGTACCGGATAACCTCTAAGTGCATTCTTACGAGTAAGTTGTTTGAGGGCCATGTTGATTTTAAGGGGCGAGATTTCTTCTTTAAGCCATCTTTTTGAAAAGGGCAATCCTCCATATTCCTCTTTAGCTAGGTTAAGTATTTTCTTACCTTCCCTCATCCTAACGGATTTATCCTGAGAATACATGTATATGAGTGTCCTGCCTCCCTCCCTTACTTTCCCCACGCCATCTGTAACAAATGGTTCAACTGCAAAAACATCACCCTCTTTCAATACGTAATTATTTTGATTTCTAACATTCAGTATCTGTGTCCTTGCATGCAATTCATATCTTTCTAGGCCGTGCCCGGTAAGGTTAACGATGGGATTGTACTCATTCTCTCTTATAGTATCTTCGATAACTTCAGAAACTTCCAATATCTTATTGCCGGGTCTCATTTCATTTAAAGCATTTTTTAAAGCCATATTTGCAACTTCAACCATTTCTTCCTTTTCTGGTAAAAGTGAAACAGTTACTGCAGTATCAGCTATATAACCATCTACATGAACTCCGACGTCAAGTTTAACTATATCACCTTCCTCCAGTTTCCTCCTGTCATTTATATCCGCAGTATCGTGCGCACCTGCATCGTTAACAGAAAGGTTTGTAGGAAATCCAAGCCTACCTCCAAGCTCTCGTATTTTACTTTCAGTACCTTCCACAACATCGAGATACGTATTTCCGGGTTCTATTAACCCCTTTCCGAATTTTCTGGCTTCCTTGGCTATTTCACCAGCCCTTTTGTACTTATTCAAAACTTCTTCATCCATAATCACCAATCCCATTTCATTCTTTTATCCAATTCTACATTATCCAATATGTCAGGATTACATTCCACAATATATTTACATTCTTTGTTTGGTTTATATGTTCTCCAAGTTTTTGGATTTAATGTGACCTTCTCTGCAATGACTTTGTCCACTATCCTTTTTTCATCATCCAAAAATATCAGTCCAAGGTTCTGGGGAACTAAGAGCATCCATATCTCCCATTTTTTCATCTCGTCGAAAACCATAAGGAGACATTCATCTTTGTCCAGGGTTTTAAACATCAATCCTTTCATCTTAGAAAATGTTGAATCAGCTACATTAGCATCCAAAAGGACTTCCTCTTCATAATAAACTTCTATTTGAACCACCTATCCAATCTTTGATTCAAAGATTTTTCGGCTTTCTCGAGAACCTTTCTGGTATTTTTAAAGGTAAGCCTCTCCATGGTCCCTTCGTAATTCAACCACTTGTAGCTTGAATGCTCACTCGACAACTCCACATCTTCTGTATTGGTCTCGGCCAAGAAGAAAGAGGCCATCTTATGAATAGTTTTTCCATTATTCTTGTAATACCACTCGTTGGTTTCCCTGAATCCTGAAATGAATTCAAGATCTTCTATGCCTGTTTCTTCCTTAATTTCTCTAATAGCAGCCTCTTTTTCGGTTTCTTCACCTTCTAAATTACCTCTGGGAAAACCCCAGTGACCTTTCCCATAATACAATAGAAGATATTTGCGTTCTCCATCTTCTTCCCGGAAAACTATCGCCCCCGAAGACCTCTCATCGAATTCCATAATCTTAATTGACCTCCTTCAATTTTTATAGTTTAGTAAAGTAAAAAGTTTTTTATTCTCAAATCCTATTCATAAATATGATACAGGTATTTAGCTGCGAAGAAATTTTCAGGAGATCTGTTGAAATAATAACATTTCCTGCAAATAATCCGGACCTAATTCCCACCATTCTACCGCTGATCTTCGGTGTAGTGGTTATAGAATTGTATTTCGGGAGATATGAAAAAGAAGATCTCGGCTGGAACTCCGCAGTGGCCAACAGCACGATGCTAATAACCGTCGCAACTATCCTGATATATGAGAGATTGTACAGAAGCGTTCCCCTGGCAAACGGATTAGAAGTTGCGTTCGGTATATTGTTAGTGGGTCTATTCATCCTTGTAATGGACTTCTACCATGTATGGTCCGAGAAAGTAGCATATGGTGTTTCCTCAGCATT
>JBDGUQ010000073.1:0-6191 GCA_042215785.1 Candidatus Aenigmatarchaeota archaeon | reverse complement strand
CCGAGAAATAATTTATCTTTACTTTCAATCATGCCATCGTCACAATATTTCCATATATCTTCCGGACCTTCAAAAACCAAACCATAATTGACGCTATCGGTTCTGCAATGGGCCATTATACCGATAACTTCGGGATGTTCCCTTTCGCCCACTATCCCAACTTTCCATCCCTTCTTCGCATAGTTTTCTGCTAATTTTTGAACACCTTTAACGCGGGGACACGTCCCACTCCCGGTTCCATCCCCCATTACATAAAGCAAATCCATATCTTCTAATTGTTTCTCGTACTTGGGAAGCGTTCCGTGTGCTCTAACAATTACAGGTTTATCTTTACCTATTATTTTAGAAAAATCCTCCTCGGGCTCTATTCCTTCATTTTTTAATCTCTCGACTTCCACAGGATTATGTATTAGAGGACCTAAACTGTAAGCTATTATTCCATCTTCTTTATCTGATTCTTCCATAACCTTTTCTGAAAGTTCAATACTTCTTTCTACACCATAGCAGCATCCGAAATCTTTTCCATATTTTCCTGGAAATTCGACTTTCATAAGAATAAAATAAAGAAAAAAATTTAAATATTTAATTTGACCTTTTCATTAAAATTTTTCTTCACTGCAGAATATCCAGTTTTCTCCTGGTTCATGTAGTTTTTTTCTTACCCCATCTTTCAATGCCTCTTCCTTTTCTTCTGCCGTTAGTTCTGAAAATTCCTTTCCATTGTCAGTGAGATTATCGGGCGCAGGGGCATAAATCTCTACTTCTTGATATACACCAAATGGTGTTGAAAAAATTCCCTCTAGATGTAAGGATTTGTTTTCTTTATAGTCAGATAATACTTTGGCATTGAAATCTCTAAACAAATAATCATTTTTTCCTCCACCATTAAGACTAAAATCACCTAAACTGTAAGTTTCCAATTCTTCTTTGTCACTAACTCTATTTCTAATATCTTGTAATCCACAATATCCCATTACATCACCTTTTTATTTTCTTTGTTAACTCGTTTATTTGAGTCATTGTTACTTATAAAGAGTGATACTTAAAAACCTTTTGGTGAGTCATAACCTATTGTCGAATTTTTTCTTTGCTTGAAAATTTTAAATGTATGATAATTGAAATTAATTTATTCGGTAGATCCTATGTTTCCCCATGAAAAGATAAGGCCAGGTCAGGAAGAACTGATGAAGGATACGAAAGAAATTCTTGAAAAGGAAAAAAATCTCATGGTCCATGCTCCAACTGGAATCGGCAAGACTTCGGGAGTTTTGACGCCTGCCTTGGAATATGCTATGGAAAATAACAAGGTCGTTTTCTTCCTCACGTCCAGACATTCTCAGCATGTCTTGGCAATAGATACCTTAAAAAAGATGTACGAGAATTCCGACAAGGCATTTGTAGGGTCTAATCTGATAGGTAAGAAGTGGATGTGTCCCCGTGAAGAGTTAAATGATTTGCCTTCCTCCGATTTCTATAATTACTGCGAAAAATTGAAGGAGAAGAAGGAATGCCCCAATTATAACAAAACTATAAAGGGGAAGATGAAGTTAACCAAGAAGGCCAAGAAAAAGATAGATAGTTTATTGAGCGGACCTCCTTTACATACGGAAGAGGTCAAGAGCAAATGTTCTAGGTTCTGCCCCTACGAGATAAGCCTCAACTTACTTTCGAATAGCGATGTTGTTGTGTGCGATTACTATCATATTTTTTCTTCCGTGGGAACGAACCTTCTCAACAGGTTGGATATAGATTTGGAAGATATCATTGTAGTGGTGGACGAAGCGCACAACTTGCCGAGCAGACTGAGAAATCTCCTGTCACATAGGTTAAGTTCTTATACCCTAGGTAATGCGATCAAGGAAGCCAAGGAGTTCGAATTCGATGAAATAGCAGGGGATTTAAGAGACGTTTTGGATTCTCTGGAAGAGCTTGCCAAGAGTGTAGATGGAGAATGTAAGATGCCGAAGAAGGGTTTCATAAACAAGATGAAGAAAATTGGGGAATACGATGAAATGACCCAGGATTTCATAGCTGCGGGAGATGTGGCTCTGGAAGAGAAAAGAAGGAGTTTCATGGATTCTGTTGGGCAATTTCTAGATAGCTGGAAGGGGGAAAGTGAAGGATTTACAAGGATACTTTCCAAGGAAGAAAATGATGGGAAGACGTTTATAACTCTTGATTACAAGTGCATGGATCCCTCCATAGTTTCGGAGAATACTATAAAGAATTCGCACAGTACGATACTCATGTCGGGCACCATGAAACCCATGGAGATGTATGAGGATTTGTTAGGCATGAAGAAGGGGGAGACGGAAAAGAAGGAATACGAATCCCACTTTCCCGAGGAGAACAGGTTAAATCTGGTTTATCCCGAGGTCACCACTAAATACAGGGACAGATCCAGAGAGGAGTTCAAAAGGATAGCAAAAAGTATACAGAAAGTTGCGGATAAAATTCCCGGGAATTCAATAGTTTTCTTTCCCAGTTATGGTCTATTGAAGAGAGTGGGAAGTATGGTAGATACAAAGAAAGAAATTATAAGGGAGGACAGGAATTTCGATAAAGCTGAAAGGAAAAGAGTTTTGGAAGAGTTGAAGAAAACCAATAACAAATCTCTGTTCGCTGTTATGGGAGGTTCCTTCTACGAGGGAATAGACCTGCCAGGGAAAGCTTTGGAGGGAATAGTTGTTATCGGTGTTCCTCTGGCAAGACCCGATCTGGAGAGGAAGTCTCTAATTGAATATTACGATAAGAAGTTCGGTAATGGGTGGGATTATGCTTATATTTACCCCGCTTTGGTTAAAGTTGCACAGGCCTGTGGCAGGTTGATAAGGAGTGAAGAGGATGAGGGTGTGGTGGTTCTGATGGATAAAAGGTACACGTGGAGTAAATACGGTACTTTATTTTCTGGGTGGAATGCAAAATTGACTAGGCAGCCGGAGAAGGATATAGAAGAATTCTTCATGTGAGCGATAATTTCCTTTCTATATATAAATTTCGAGAGCAAATTTTTATGTGGTCAGTATGAAGCCAAAATGGCAGAGAAAGATTGCAAGGGAACGGATAGAAATACTTTTCAGGGAGGCCGAAAAACGTTTTCCTGAGCAAAAACATTTGAGCAATCGATATGTGGAATTGGCCAAGCGCATCGGAGAGAAGTACAGGGTCCGAATTCCTAAAGGGTTGAAAAGGAAATATTGTAGGCATTGCAATTCTTATATTAAGCCAGGTGTGAACTGTGAAGTCAAAATGGATAATGAGAATAAATGTATGGTTTACATATGTGGAGAATGTGGTAAAGAATTCAGATACGATTATTCCAAAAAAGAATAGGTGTTATAATGGAAGCCAAATATGTTTATGAAGAATTGGAAAATGACTTTATTAATCCCAACTTGAGGGACGAATGGGGTAAATATATTGACGAAGTCAAGGACTTCATTACAGAAGAATTCATGGAAAGGTCCATGGGACTGGTTTGTGACAATACGAATGAAATAAATACTGTATATACTGCTGTTTTTCCGACGAAGAAGGTTATGAGGACAGTTTTAGGCAGTTCCGATGGCAATGACATGCTTTTTGTTCACCATCCTTCTATATGGGATATTAGAAGAGCTCCTGATGTCTTTTACCAGATGGATAGGAATTTATTGCAGAAATTCAGAGATGAGAATATTTCCATATACAATTTGCATGTTCCCCTCGATAATTATAGCGAGTATTCTACTAGTGTTAGTTTAGCCAAAGTGTTGGGGTTCGATATACTGAAACCTTTCGGAGAATATTTTGGAAGTCTGAGTGGTGTCTTCGGGAAAACCGGATTAAATTCAGTCAAAGAATTGAAGAACAGGTTTGAGGAAGTCCTCGGACATAGATCGAGTATTTATCACTACGGTAAGGAAGAGATAAAGGATGGGCTGGTTGCTGTTTTGGCAGGTGGTGGAAATGATGTAAAGTTTTTGAAAGAGATTTTTGAAGAAGGTGTCAACACGTTTGTAACGGGGATAACAGTTAAGAATGACCACTCCATGGATGCCCATAAGTTCGCTGAGGAGAAAGGTATAAATGTCTTGGGAGGTACTCATTATTCAACGGAACAGTTTGCATGTAAGAAGATGTGTGAATATTTCGAAGAGATGGGACTTCTTTCAGAATTTGTCGAGGGAACCCCTATTTTGGAGGATTTGTAAAATTATTTTTGTGGTTTTGCTGGATTTTACAAAACTTTTTAAAGCTTTTGTATTTAATTATAGATACGAATAAACGTAAAGGTGGGAAAATGACTACACCATATGATGTCAAGGCTGAAGATCTAATAGAGAAGTTGAAAGAAGAACTGAAAGATATGGAAGAAATAGAAATGCCTGAGAAATATAATTTCGTGAAAACAGGTGCCGGTAAGGAAAGACCACCTACCCAGGAAGACTGGTGGTTTATCAGGGCAGCTGCCATGCTCAGGAAGGTTTATATTGAAGGTCCCATAGGTGTTTCGAAACTTAGAAGGGAATATGGAACCAGGAAGGACAGGGGACATAAGCCAAGTAAGACTTATCCAGCTGGTGGTTCAATAATAAGAAAAATACTGCAACAGCTTGAGGACGCTGGATTGATAGAAAAAGAAGATGATGGAAGGATAGTAACTTCAGAAGGCCAATCATTTTTGGACAATTTGTCTCATGAGATAGCGTAAACTTGTTGTTAGACTTTTGGTGTTGTTTATGGACGATAATGTGGATAAAGAGGAAAAAATGAGAGAAATGAAAAAGAAACAGATGGAGAAGCAACAGCAAGAAATGGACCAGATGAAGAAGAAGATTTTGAGAGAGGCTCTGACACCAGAAGCAAGGGAGAGATTGAGTAATGCAAGGCTTTCAAACTCAGATCTTGTGGAGCAGGTTGAAGCACAGATAGTAAGATTGTATCAGATGGGTCAGATAAATGGTAAAATAACTGAACCACAATTGAAGAAGATATTGAAGCAGAGCCAGAGTAAAACAGATTGGAATATTAAAAGAAGGTAATGGGTGTTTGTTATGGGAAAATTTAAAACAAATAGCAGAAAGAAAAGAGTTGCAAAAAAAGGAAGGATCAAGGATGCTCCAGTGTGGGCAAGTATAAAGAAGTTCGGATTGATGAGGAGTAGGAGAAGAAGGATCAGGGTTAATAAGGAAAAGAACTGGAGAAGAGATAGCATAAAAGAGTGATTTATATGGCTAATAAAAATTATAAGGTTCCTTTGAAGAAAATTCATAAATATCCAAGGAGAGTTAGGACCAAGAAGGCTGTTAAAAAATTAAAGAATTTTTTAAGGAGACATACTAAATCCAATAATGTTAAGATAGGTAAAGAATTAAACGAATTGCTTTGGTCCAGAGGAAACCAAAAACCTCCGAGCAGTGTAGAAGTGTCTGTAAGTGAAGTAGGTGGAGAGGTTTATTGTAATGTTCCAGGAAAGGAGATATCTAAAGAAGAAGTTAAGGAGAAATTTACTTGCGACAAATGTGGAGAAGCCTTTGATTCGGAAAGAGGTTTGAAAATCCACAAATCTCAAGCACATCGGGATGAAGAAGAGGAAGAAGGAGAAGAGAAAGAAGAAGAAAAGGAAGATCTTTATACTTGTCCTGAGTGTGGAAAGGAATTCGAAACCAAGAGAGGTTTGAGTATTCATAAAAGTCAGCAACATCCTGAGGAGGAATCCAAAGAGGATCTAGAAGGGTTACTGGGAGGAACCATTTCCGAGGCCAAGAAAAAGATAAATGACATGGACAATCCTGATTATGATAAATTGTTAAAAATCGAGAAGAATAATAAGGACAGAAAGGGTATGAAAAGTTTTCTAGAAGGAAAATTAGAGGATTGACTGTTTTCTGGTGATAATATGCCTCAATTTAAAAAGATGAATTTTAGAGGTGATCCTAATTTGGGTCTCTTTGCATCTAATAATGAAAATATATGTTTGATGGGCCAGACGTCTGTAAAAAGAGAGTTGGAAGCTGTTGAGGATGTACTGGAAGTTGAAGTTGAAAAGACCTCGATTGCGGGAAGTAATCTAATAGGAATTTTTTCTGCAATGAATGAAAATGGAATAGTTGTCCCGAAGAATATTAATGATGAGGAAATTGAAAATTTAAAGGGTTTCGATTTGAATGTTTACATAGCAGAAGGTATTGATGAAACGGCTATAGGAA
>JBDGUQ010000132.1:0-6233 GCA_042215785.1 Candidatus Aenigmatarchaeota archaeon | reverse complement strand
GAAGAGATCAAGGAGAAAATAATAGGTTTAATGGAAAATTGGTGTAAAAAGGCGAAGAGTACTGTCGAAGAGATGTAATTAACCCATGCATGTTGGACAGGTCCCTTCCATGGGTATCTTATGATTTTTCTTCTCCCATTCCTTTATGTAATCTCTCCACTTTGAAACATGTCTCTTGGAGCAAAAATGCTTTGAATGCTTACCCACATATCCGGGAACTTTAACCTCTGCTTCCACAGCTTCACCATCTATAGATTCTCCACAGAATTCACATTCCTTCTTCGTTATTGAACCCAATGATTCTTTCAATTTTCCTATCATATTAAACACCACATGTGGGGCAAGAAGAAACGGATCCACCAGAACCACCGTTACCGCTTACCATATCATTTTTATTGTACATATCTTTCCAGCAATCCCTACAAATCTTTATAGTTCCCATTTCTTTGTGGTTTGCCTTCAAAAGACTCCCATCGTTTCCACACAGTTGACATGTGCCCATCTTACCACCTAAAAATAAATTATCATAATAACTTAAAAGGATAACGAAGTTATGATTTTTGTGTTCTTTAAATTCACAACCACAATCATTAATTATTTATCGGCCTTTCAACAACCTCATATGCTGTCGGTTTCATCATTTGGGTATATTGGTCAGAAAACGGAATAATCATCGGATTTATTGAACCATAAATATTACAAACATTCTAAAAATCCTGGAAACGATTATTCATCTCATAATACAAATAATAATAGAAGAAAGGAAATAAAAAATTAACGGACATCTACTTCAACAGGTATTCCACCATCCTTTCTATAAGGATTATTTAACTCAAAATCCAGCTCGAGATCATCCACTTCTTTCCAGTTATTTTCATCCAATACCACTATCTCCTCCTGGCTCAATATGTAAAGATAATCATTTATGTAAATCGCTCTCTTGGCTTGGTGAGTACTCACAACTCTCTCCAATTTGATTTCATCTTCTGTGTAGGAGAAAATATAGCCTCCCTTACTTCCAGGTAGGAAGAATATTTCATGTTTCTTATCGAGTAAAAATGCATGATGTGTTTTAGATACTTCTGACCAGTATTCATCAATACTGTACTTGTCGATTTCCTGTGGATTTTCAGGATCCGAAACATCGAACAGTGATATTTTGACTTTGTTGTCTTCCTCACCTATACCCAATATTTTATTTCCATTTAGCGGATGTAGATAGGACGAATAACCTGGTATTTTCAGCTTTCCTTTCATTTCTGGATTGGATGGTTCGGAAAGGTCCAGTACATAGAAAGGGTCTATCCTTCTGTATGTAACAACATAACCCTTATCGCCCATGAACCTTACTGAGTATATCCTCTCGGTCTCTCCAAGATCTTTTACTGAACTCATTATGTTTAAATTTTTATCCAAGACATAAACATCGTTAACACTTTTATCACCTCTACCTACAGTAGTGGCTATTCTTAAATTATTTTCATATTCATCCAAAGAGAACTGGTTCAGCAAACTTCCGGGAATGTTACCGTTTGATACTACATCCATACTCTCCAAATCTATTTTGGCGATACCTGTCTTTTCAAATTTCCTTTTATGTTTGTCGTAATAATCGTTCATTCTATTTTGAAATTCGTTCTCAAACTTCATTCTTTTCTCTTCACTCATAGAATTAATGTATTCTTCCATGATAACCTGCAGTTCCGTTAACTTTGCCTTCGGACTTATGTCATATGTTCTTAGATTTTCTATTCTATTCAAAACGTTGGATGGAATAATATCAGCGTTTTCCTCGAAGAAACCGTAGAGTATTTCAACAGGATCCTCAGAATATGTATAAGTCACATATATACCATTTTTTGACATGTACACTACGGATTTTCCTGTGGATCCCACGAAAGAAACTCTCTTTCCTATTTCGCCAGAAGCTGGGTCAAGTGCAATTGCGTTATAGGTTAGATCAATAGGTACCGATTTGGAGGGGTGGTATATATCACCACAGCTAACAGTTATTGGTTTGCCTCCAACTGTAAACGGCCTTATTGGACAGGGTGAGTATTGATCTATTTTATTTTGTGTCACCAGGTAAATCTTATCCTCATACAATCTCGCATCTATGAGACTGCCATTCATCTCAATTTCCCACTTTTCTTCAGGGGAACTTGGATCTGAGACATCATACCCATATATTTCGTTCCTAGAAAATACTATAAGAACATCGTCCTTCAAAAACAACTTCCCGCTTCTATCTATTTCAGAAAAAAGTGATAGATTCTCAACGGGAAAAGCACTGATGATCTTTGTTTCCGAATTTCCCCAATAGTTATCCATGGAAAAATAAATGTTGTTGCCATCCGTTTTGACTATATCGGGCTCGTCTATTCCCAAAACCTGGACATTTGTCTCAGAAACCCTTTCAGGTTGAGCAGAATCTACAGCTCCTCCTTTAGCCATTGTTTCCGCCATCTGTTCGGTTCCAGAAACTCTTCCAACAGTCCGTGCAGAACCGGCAAGATTCCCCATAAAACTACCATCGAAGCCGGATTGTTTAATATATTCTTTGAAATCTTGTGCTGATTTAAAAGTTGAAAATGTATCTTCCTGATCTGTTGGCAGTTCTGTTTGATCGACACATCCTGAAATAAAGATAACTAGTAAAACTGATATGAAAATTGAGCTGAAAATGTATTTGTTTTCCATATTAACCCAAAAATCATATATCTCTCCTACTTTATAATGGTTTCGAAATTGTTCGGTCCTGACCTAAAAGAAAAAAATATAAAAGTAATATTACAAATTAATTAACAACTAAAGGTAGAAAACTATGGATGATTGGCCAATAATAGAGGGTGACTACACACCGTATAATAAAAATGCTTCCTCTGCCGTAGTTTTCGTGGGTAATAATAATTGGAAAATTAAAAGATTTCAAGAAAAGGTCGCTATATCAGGAAAATTAATGACACCACAGGGTATAGAAAGGCTAGTTCTAAACATCATTACAAATCCCAGTATAAGAGATCTTATATTAATTGGAAAAGATATATCACCGTTCTTTTCAAAAAATGCATTGGTATCTTTCTATGAAAATGGAATAGACAAAGAAAACAATATTATAGATACGAAGGCAAAGATATGCAAACTATCGAATATGAAAGAAAAGTTTACAGAATATTTCAGAGAACAGATTAAAAATATCTTTGAAGTAAAAGACAGGGACGAATTGAAAGAATTCCTTTCCGAATATACCAAAAAGGAGAAATTTCCAAGAAAATTAGATATCAGCGAGGAGGAACTTTCCATAAAACCATCAGTTCCCGAAATGCCCTTTTCTAAATCGGGTTATTTTGTAGAAGCGGAAAATATCGAAAAGTCCTGGAAAGAAGTTTTAAGAACTATATGGAACTCAGGAAAGGAAATAAAAAGCCAGGAAGGTAAGACGAAAGAAATTCTAAATATGGTGGTACACATAAGAAAACCACTTCAAAAAGAAATAGAAGGTTATCCTCTGGGTCCTGAAGAACTTGAAAACTATGCTGAATCTCTAGTACATCCAAAATTGGGACATGATGCAGAATATACATACGGTTTGAGGTTGAGGGTTAGGGAAGACAGGATAGTGGACCAAATAGAACAGGTAATAAAGAAATTGAAAGACAATCCAAGTACTAGAAGGGCAGTTGCAGTATTGTGGGTTCCCGAGGTAGATGGGAAAAAAGATTCAGGACAACCATGTATAATAAGTATAGATTTCAAGATAAGAGATGGAAAATTACACCTCTCTGCTGTAATGAGGAGTAATGATATGTATGGAGCTGTTCCTTCGAACTGGTATGGTCTAGCGAAACTCAACGAATTCGTGGCCAAAAAAGTTGGCGTCCGACCCGGCCCAATAACAACATTGTCACACAGTGCACACATATATTTTACGGATTATCCATCAATAGAAAATTTAATAGAAGACGACGAAACTAACGATTATTTGGAAGATGAGCTTGGTTATTTTCTTATAGAAATTGACAGGGAAGAAAATGAAATAAAAGTAAAATTTTTCGATCCGGAAGGTAAAATGTGTAAAAAATATGTGGATAAAAATTCAACTGTTCTCAGAAAGAAAATATTAAAGGATGGATTAATATCTTTAAAGGAACATGCAGCCTATCTTGGCGAACAGTTAACGAAGGCAGAATGTGCCTTAAAATATATAATTATTGAGGGTATAGATGGTGCGGGGACATCTACCCAGGTAGATCTTCTTGAAAATTGGTTAAATGATAGGGGAGAAGATGTTTATCTAACTCACGAACCCCAAAGTAAAGAAGGGAGTATAGGAAAATTAATAAGGGATAAACTTATTCAAAACAGAAAAAAATATTCTCCAGAAACAATAGCTTTATCATTCGCAGCCGATAGATTGGTCAATAGAGAAGATAACGTCAAGCCCCAGTTAGAAGAAGGTAAATATGTTATATCTGATAGAAGTTATCTTTCATCGTTGGTCTATCAACCCATACATGGAGCAGATTTTAACTGGGTAAAAGAAATAAACAAATATGCAATGGAACCTGATTTAACAATACTATTGGATGTAGAAACCAATGAAGCTATGAAAAGACTGAGGGAAAGGGACGGCAAGAGTAAAATAATATATGAAAATGAAAAATTTCTAGAGGAAACACGGGAAAGATATCTACAACTATCAGAAGAACTCGATGAAGAAATAGAAGTATTGGATGGTAATGGAAATAAAAATGAGATTCAAAACAATATAAGAAATTTATTCGAAGAAAGGTTCTTCAGTTCCTGAATTTTGTTGTTCCCCAATCCATTTCATTGTAATTTTCAAGCCCATTTCCATATAATTCAATGTCTTTTTTGTTTTCAAAGGTATCTCCATTTAAACTGGGCAACATTTCAATATACTTACCTGCAGGATTATTTAATTCTCTTTTCATAATCTCTGATGTCATTATACCCAAAGATCTTCCGGCAAGAATCTTTTCATTTCCACTTCTACAATTTCTAAAGGGAAATAAATCATATCCGCTCTGACCCATTAACATCAGTAAGGTACCACTGGAATATTGTAACTGTGGAAAGAAGTGATCGGTTCCCAGTGGTGATACTCCGGCATTTAAAAGAATTTTACCGTCTTTACCTTCACTTATATTCAACTGGAACATATCACTATCATCAGTATAGTATTCAGTTTTAAATTTCCAATTCAAATCCTGCGGATCTTCATCCAAACTAAAATTAATATTTTTTCCATCCGGAAATCCTGAGTTGGCATGATTGTAGTATTTATCCACAAGACCCAGTATGCATTCTTCAATAGTATCGTGGTTTTTCCCATATAATTTTATAGATTCAAAAATATCTCTCAATGGTTTTTCTTCAAGACTTTCTGGAAATAAATCAATTTTTAAATCTTCTTCTTTACTCTCAAAAAATCCACTAAAATATTTCTTAAAGTCAAACATGCGTAATGTTAAATGATTGAATATTTAAATTGGTAATTTGTAAAATTTTTAAATATATATCGGTCAATTCAATACGTGTGGTGATTCTATGTCAAAAACTGATGAGAATTTGAAGAAGGCTTTTAGTGGTGAATCCGAGGCAAGAAATAAATACCAGTTCTTTGCAAAAAAGGCGGAGAAGGAAGGTAAATCTCAAATAGCAAAGCTTTTCAGGGCAACAGCCGAGGCTGAAAGAGTCCATGCAAGAAATCACACTGATATTTCTGGATTGGTTAAGGAGACAAAAGAAAATCTGCAGAAAGCCATAAAGGGAGAAAACTACGAACATTCTGATATGTATCCTAAATTCATAGAAGAGGCAAAAGAAGAAGGTAAAAGTAGTGCAATCAGAACGTTTAAGTGGGCAATGGAAGTTGAAGAAAAACATGAAGAACTTTACAAAAAAGCTCTTGAAGCAGCAGAAGAAGGTGAAGATCTTGAAGAGAAAGAAATCTATGTATGTGATAGCTGCGGTTACACGGTCGAAGGAGAAGCTCCGAAAACCTGTCCGGTATGTGGTGCCCCGAAGATTAAATTTAAAGAGGTAGAATAACTACCCCTTTCTTTTATTTTCACTGAAAAGAAGTCAGTATAAAATTCTAGATTAATTTGGAATAGCATACATGGAAGGGAAAAACTTATAAACCTGTCCGTTTATTGTAAAAAACCATAACCTTCTAACTGCAATACGTAGGGTGAACTTTATGAACA